>JAQTRJ010000017.1 GCA_028711875.1 bacterium
GCACCGGGCAGCCGGGCGTCGAGCTCGGCCAGTGCCGGGTTCTGATCCGCGTGATCGTCACTGTGCCCGCCGTCTGGTAGTGACCGGCGAACCACGCAAACGGGAACTGTGACGTAAAGCCCAGTCCGTCGGTGACGCAGCCTTCGTAGTCCACGTCGGAACTGTCGTAGTAGAGTTCCACTTCCGGCGGTGTGCCCGGTTCCAGCCACGACAGAGCGATCCGATTGTCGAAGTTGCCGTTAGCCGTCAGCATTTGCGGCGGAAGTTCGCCGTAGAGCACTTCCGCGTAGGCCGACGGTACGGATTCCACCGGCGGGGCCACGACGTCGTTGTCAATGGCCGTAACCTGATACTGATAAATGCCGCTGACCGTCAGCGTCTCCGTCGTCTGGCTGTTCGTGCGGCCGTTAACGGTACCGCTCAGAACCCATTCCGCATCTTCCCGGAGCTTGCGATACAGCCGATAGGCATCCACCAGCAGATCCGGAGAATCATCCCAGTTGAGGGTGACTTCACCGGTACCGGTATTGACCGACGCCGTCAGGTTGGTCGGAGCCGGCGGATCCACGCGCCGCAGAGTGAAGTTCTCGTTCGTCAGCCCGCCTTCCGGCACCGTCACGGCCCGCGTGACCGTATTATAGCCGTCTAATTCACAGATGAACGTGCGGTTGCCCACTTGCACGTCCTGAAGCGTGTACGTTCCGTCGGCGGCGGGATGCGTGGACGGGCGGCTGACGCCGTTGGCGCGCACCACCGCGCTGGTCATGGTACCAGAGCCGCCGTCCAGCGTCACCGTACCGGAGACATTGGCATAAACCGGCGGCGGACCCCAGAACTGCACGGCCGATCCACTGATCGGAGTGAAGTCCCCCGCTCCATTGTACCAGAGCTGGAAGGCGTCCGTCCCCGTCGCGTTCTCAATGCCGACGGTGGCCTCCAGATTGCCCGCGTCCGTGACGGTATTGTACTGGAACGTCAACGATCCGTCGGCCCCGAGAATCGCCTGATAGGTGTGCGGCCCATTTTCATCATAGTCGTTCACCCCTTCCCAGCTCACGATAAACCGCTGATTGGCCGCATCCGCATAGTACAGAATCGAACCACCATCCGGCGGATACATGTCATGCCAGTACAGGTACAGCGCAGCGTTCGGTTCGGCCGGGTTGGGAATTTCCGTATTCGTCCAAAAACCCGTCGCGCTGGTGGTAAAGGACAGGAGCCCATTCGACAAAACGCGAATCGAGTTGTAGGTGGTTCCGTAGAAGTTGAAGTCGAATCCCAGCGGGAACGGACCGGCGTTGCCGTCATCGGCAGTCAGGCCGGTGTTCGTGCCCACGCCGGTGATGTCCACCCAATCGTAGTCGGCTTCCATCCACGGCAGAACCACCGATCCGGTGAACGCTCCGGCCGGGCCTTCATTGGGAACCTCGTCGAAAGCACGCACCGTCCATTGATAGGTGCGATTCGGCTGAGGCGGAGTGTCCACATAGAATCCCTCGCCCGGAGAGAAATGACCGAGCTCGACGCCATCCCGATACAAATTCAAGCTCGCCAAATCCACGCACGGCGTACCGTCGGCATTGACAACCGGATCCGTCCACTCGATGCGAATCTGCGTCGAATTCACCGAGGCTCCGGTGACGTTTTGCGGCGCGCCGGGAGCCATCGCCGCCATCGCCGATACGGTTCCGGTCGGGCCGGATTCCACGTCGTTGTCGTACCAGGCCGTGACGTGGTAGTCGTACTCAATCCCTTCAGCCACGAAGTCTTCGTATACTTCGTCGGTTGCGTGGGCAATGTCCGCTCCATCGCGATACACAATGTAGTATTCCCACTCGTCGAGCGTGCGACGATGATCGCGATAGCTGAAGTCCAGCGCGGGAGCCTTCGAATACGGCATTTCCACCGTTCCGGGCACCCAAGAACTCCAATCAGGCGGAGTTACCGTCTGACGAACTGGGCCGGCGGAGGATTTCTTATCCGCAGCCGCGTTCGCATAGTCCATGATGCTCACGGACGGGACTTCCTCAGCCGCATAACCACTCGAACCGCCGACGGACATGACGAACATCCGCGCCTGCGGGCTTCCCACCCATACGCGGCACATCCAGTCATTTGACGTCCATTGATTCCATCCAGTACCTTGCGACCAATACGAGCGAAGATCCGGCTCGCTGTTGTCCGCGCCAGTTCCGGGTCCGGTGGCATCCGGAGGGAATTGCCAGACAACCCAGAAATCACTGTTGTCGGGAAGTTCCACGGCTCCTTCCGTGTTGGCGATGAGCCAACCCGGCGTTCCGTCCGCGCCAATCTCGGTGAAATTCATGTACGCATTGTCCATGTCGGGAAGGCCGCCCGCATCGGGGCAGATCCAAACATTCGGCAGCGGATCGCTGCGCTCCATGTAGATATTGGCGCTCTGCACCGGCAGCGGATAGCTGACGGTGTCCATCGTCGGCGGAGTGAAACGCACGGCAAAATAATCCGTCGGCCCATTCGGCGTGTTAACACGGTACCACGTTTCCGACGTGCTGTCGTCGTAGAAAATCTGCATCGGCGGCTGCTGCACGCCCGGCTCCAGCCAGCGCAGGCGGATCCGGTCGTCAAAGCTGCCGTTGGCCGACAAATGGGTCGGCGGAAGTTCGCCGTACAGGAATTCAACATGGTCGGACAGCGGCGATTCGACTGGCGAAGATGGACCGATCGAGTCCACCGCCGTCACCGCATACCGCCAAATGCCCGGACTGGGAAGTTGCTGCGCGGCGCTGGATGTGGGAACGCTGAACTGATAGACCCACGTCTGATCTTCGCGCATTTTGCGATAGACGTACCAGCGATCCACTTGGGCGTCCGTCGAATTGTCCCAATCCAGGTGAACCTCGCCGGACTCAATGATCGTCCCCGTCAGGTTGGTCGGAGCCGGCGGCGGGACGCGGTTCAGTTGAATCGCGAATCCTGTGACCCCGTCTTCCGGTACGGTCAGCGGCAGATTCTGAGTCACATACCCGTTGAGTTCGGCCGTGATGATCCGGTCTCCCACCTGCACGTCGGTCAACGTGTAGGTCCCGTTCGCCGCCGGATGCGTGGACGGGCTGCCGATACCGTTGGCCCGCACCGTGACACTGGCCACGTTGCCGCTGCCGCCGTTCAGCGTCACTGTGCCGCTGACCGGCGCGCCCCGCGCGGCTTCCAAGCCCCAAATCACCATGTCGTCGAAATAGAAACCGGGATATTGACCCGAGCCATCCGATCCAAACGTGAAGCGGAAAATCGGCGCTTCGCCAAGATAATGGCCTACGGGAACCACCATGTAAATCCAGCCGTTGGAATTGCCCGCCCAGCACGGAACGCCCGTTCCGATACAGGTATTATTCACCGACGGCTGCGGATAACCGCCGTCCGGAGTGACCAGTTCCCATGTTGCGCCCCCGTCAAGGCTGGCCTTGAAGTGGCAACCGTCCCAATTGGTTTCCGTGTTATACCAAGCCCAGAATTCCACGGTCGCGGTGGGACTCTCCACCACCAGACCCAAATCCAAATCCACATGCCAGCACGCGCTGTTCGAGTAGTTGCCACTCAGAACCGTCCCCCAGCAATTATGTCCGTCGTGCGGGTTGCCGGGGCCTTCGCCGGACGGCGTTCCCCATTCCCAACCGCCAGTGGCCGGATCGGGAACCCACATGCCGTCTCTGACCTCGAATCCTTCCAAATATGTCGGCGTGCCAACGACTATATCCACCGACATCGGCAAACCGAAATAGGGATCGTTGAACGGACGAACGTTGTAGGTATGAATTCCGGCGGGCGGGCTCACGTGCGTGTAGGTCTGCACGCCCGGATTCACCGTTGCCAGCAGAATGCCGGTATTGACCGGGCCCCACCACACCTCCACGTTATCAATCTGAATCGGATTTCCATCCGTGTCCAGCGTCGGATCCGTCCACGTCAACACCGCATTCGGCTCCACGTAGTCGCCGGTCAAATCGGTGACCGGGCGGGGCATTCCGCTCGGCAGCGACACTCCCCACATAATCAGATCGTCAATGTAATAACCCGGATATGGAACCGAGCCGTCGGATCCAAGCTGGAACCGGAAAATCGGCGCTAATCCAACGTATTGACCGACCGGAATCACGACATAGTGCCACATCTCACCGATATCGTGCCCCGTCCATGCCGGCTGCGAGGGCATACAGGCCTGTGATGTGTTGGTGCTGCCGGGATATCCGCCGGTGGGAGTCACCACCTCCCACGTGCTGCCGCCGTCCAAACTGACCTTGAAATTGCAGCCGTCGTAGTTCAGTTCCGTGTCGAACCAGGCCCAGAACTCCACGGTGGCGGCAGCGTTCATCACCACAAAACCCATGTCCAAATCCATGCTATAGCAGGCATTGTTGGCGTAGTCGCCGCTAATGACGGTTCCCAAGCAATTCGCGCCGCTATAGGCTCCGGTCGGGCCGCCAGCGCCGGTGGGAGTCCCCCGTTCCCATCCGCCCGACGAAACCCAGCCGCCGTCATTGTCCTCAAAATCGTTGAAGTAGCCGAAATTGCCGACCACGATGCCTACGTTCGACGGTGAGCTGCCATATCCGTCATTGTAGGCGATCACCGAATACATCAGGTTGCCGTCCGGTGCGTTGGGATGGGTGAAGGTTTGCACTCCGGCATTGACTCGTCCCAGCCGAGTCGCGCCCATCTGTACCACCAGACTGTCCACCACGATTGGGTTGCCGTTCGTGTCCTGTGTGGGATCTGTCCACGTCAGTACCACGTCAGCTCCCACCTGATCTGCCTCCAGATTCGCCACCGGCATCGGCACTCCGTCCGGCTGCCCGATCATGATCGCCCAACCACTGGTCGGCAGCGTCCCCGCGCCGTTGTAACACACCTGCACCGCCTGCGTACCGGTTGCGTTTTCGATTCCCACCGTGCAACTGGTATTGCCGGGATCCGATGCCGCGATGGTCTGGTACTGATAGACAACGTTTCCACTCGATTCGATGATTGCCTGAAAGTAATAGGGGCCGCCGCCGTCAATGTGGTAGATGCCTTCCCAGCTCACGATGAACCGCTGATTGGCGGCATCCGCATAATACAGAATACTCCCGCCATCGTCGGGACTCATGTCGTCCCAGAACAAGCACAGTGCATTGTTCGGCTCTGCCGTGGCGGGAATCGCCGTATTGCCCCAGAACCCGGTTGAGCTGGTCGTAAAGGACAAGAAGCCATTGGCCGATACCCGGACGGTTGTGAAGTTGTTGTCGTAAAACGGAAAAGTGAAGCCCAGCGTAAACGGGCCGGCATTTCCATCATCAGTAGTGATGCCGGTGTTGGTGCCGATCCCGGTGATGTCTACCCAGTCATATGTCACCGGCGTCCAGATGTATTCATCCAAAGGTTCCCGCGGCGGCCGCGGCGTCTCCATGACGCCCGCTTGAACGGCCTTGGCCCGCTCCAGAGCCATTTCAATATCAATGTGGCTGCCGGTCGTGGCATTGATATCCTCAGCCAGACGGATATCCGCCGCCGAGAGCATCTCGCCGGCTTCGATCTTGGCCTTGATGTAACGCACATCGGCCTCGGTCGCCGCCCATGCCAGACCGGATAGGCTCAGCAGAAGAATCCCTACTGAAACCCACAAGAAAGTCCGGGAACTGAAACGCATGTCTGTCTCCTCGAAGAAGTTGAAACGCAAGGCAAATAACCCTGAAATAAACACACTTTTTCAAAACAAGTCAAGACAAGTCTGAAACGAAATTCTCAACTCGAGCAAGTCTCATACTCCGCAACGAACCTTCCGCCTGTCGGGGGCATGTGCGCCAATCCTAACTTCACGGCCGCCGAGAAGTCGGCAGTGATTTATGCTGTTTGTTAAACTATAACTTATGTGAATCCGCTGGAATATATAATTATTTCTTAGGGAGCAGATCAGCCGAAAATCAATCGGTTAATGGCTCCCGACTCCCCGCCCACATGAAGAGGCATGCAAATAGGAAAAAGCCACGAAAATCGCCGTTGGATCGGCCAGCGATTCAGAAAAGTAATTCTGCGGGATTATCACGCTCATTTCCTACGACAAAGAACAAATTGTTATTTATTTATTATTATTAATTTTGTCGCATCTGTTGCAGCCTGAAATCAGCCTCGGAAATCCTTGCAGCCTGCAAAGAGGATATTTCTCTCCATTTTCCGCAACGCTTGCATGAGCAATACTCGATAGCTAAATTTGGTAGTTTCGAGAATAGTGGCTTGCCGTAAAAGATTTCGTAGGCGGGTTGAACCGGAGGAATGCGATGAGACGACTTGCTGAATTGCTTCTTTGTGCTTGGATGCTGTCTTTCCCGGCATGGGGACTGGCGGTCGAGGCCGAACAACTGCCCCTTGGCCTGATTGACTATTCCCAGTCCAATTCCCACTTGACCGTCACCAGGGGCACCCCCGAAGTGACCTCGATCGCGCTCGAAGTCCCCGAAATCGTGGCCGAGCAGCAATGGATTGACTACAAATCCTACACCGCGTTCGGGATCCCGGGCGAACCGCTCCTGTTTTCCGACGGCGAACCGACCGTTCCGCACGTCACCCGCTACTATCGCATTCCCAATCTGGGCGGAGTGGATCTGGTGGTCACCGCGGCCGAGTTCGAACTGCTCGAAGGCGTGGATGTTCTGCCCTATATGTCGGAACCGGGCGCTTTCGATCAGCTCGATCTCAAAGAATCCGTGTATTCCGCCGATGCCTGGTTCCCAGCGGATGTCGCCCAGATGTCCGATCCCATGATTATGCGGGACTTCCGACTTGTTACCGTGTCGCTGTTCCCGGTCCAGGTCAATCCCGTCACCCGGCAGGTGCGGCTCTACCACAATCTGCAGGTGGACATCGTCGCCAACGGCCAGCCCGGCGAAAACGAACTGATTTGGAATCATCCGATCTCTCGGACCTTTGCTCCCATTTATCGGTCTCTCATTCCCAACCTCGACGAGAACGCTCTCGACGAAATCTCCGACCGCCCCGGTATCTACCTGATTCTGACGCACAGTGACGTGACTGCCAAAAAGTGGGCGGACAGCCTCTTCGAATGGAGAACCCGCGTCGGCTTCCCGGTACGGATCGAAGCGCGGAACAACTGGACCAAGCAGAGCGCCGTTAACTTCATCCAGAGCGCATACCAGAACTGGGACGATCCCCCCGAATTCGTCTGCCTGATCGGCGATCCCGACTGGAGTCCCTACGGAATCCCCTCTGAAAGTTACGGAGCCTACGATCACGACTACGAGCGCGGCAACAATCTCGACGAAGTGCCCGATATCGCCGTCGGCCGCCTCAGCGGCAACGGCGGCCAGATGGCCGTCATCAACGCCAAGATCATGGGCTACGAGCGCAATCCCTACATGGGCGATACGCTCTGGTACCGCCGCGGATTCTTCTACGGAGACGTCGGCCACAGTGTTGCCTCCAACTACACCCTCATGCAGTGGGGCGCACAGATGTTCCGCAACTACACCGGTGTCCGCAACGGAGTCGTGGAAACCTCCAACAACGGCGCCGACGCTAATCGGGTCCGCTACTGGTTCCAGCAGGGCATCTCCTACTTCTTCTGGCGTGGTTCCTACATCAGCCAGATGGAATCTGGGGTCGGCGCAACCACGCAGCCGGGCTGGAAACTGCCGGTGTGCATGTTGGTCACCTGCGATGCCAACGATTTCGTCGGCGGAACCGGCATCGCCGAGCTCTTCCTCCAAGCCGGATCGGTCTCTCAACCGGCCGGCGGAATCGCCTCCGCCGGAACCGCCACCCCCGGAACCCACAACCCGCCCAACATTACGCTCACCGGCGGTTTCATGTACGGCCTCGCCAACGTGGGGGTAGACCAGCTCGGCCCCGCCTTTATGTATTCCAAACTCTGGTTGTTTAAAACGTTTGTCAACCAGCAGTCCATGGCCGTTGACTTCTGCCAATATTTCAATCTGATGGGCGATCCCGGTCTGCATATGTGGACCGATGTGCCGGTGGTCATGGAGTGCAGTCATCCCACCATAGTCAATGTCGGAACGCGTCAGGTGTCGGTGGAAGCCGTCCGCGACGATAACGGCGTGCCGATCGCCGACGCCATGGTGACTCTGTGGAAGCGCGGCGCCGACTCCACCTTTGCCATCGGCCGCACCGACGCTGAAGGCCGCGTCATGCTGCCGGTGACCATCAACGCCACCGGCAACCTGATGCTGACCGTGTCCAAGAAGAACCACAAACCCTATCTCTACGACATCGCCTGCGTGCAGGCCGATCAAATGGCCATGCTGAGTTCCTACACGCTCGACGACGACAACGCGGGCGGCACCAGCGGCAACGGGGACGGCACCCTCAATCCCGGCGAGACCATTGATCTCCCCATTTACGTCAAGAACTTCGGTTCCTCCGGTACCGTCACCGGGATCAGCGCTACGCTCGCCAGCGGCAATCCGCGCGTGACCGTCACCCAGAACACGGCCACCTATCCCAATCTGGCGGTCGGCGACTCCGCCCTCGGATCGCAGGCCTTCCGCATCACGGTATCTCCGGATATGCAGCACGAAGAAACCGCGCTGCTCACCCTCACCGTCAACAGCTCAATGGGACAGACTCCCGGATCGGTGGAATTCGAATGTCTGTCGGGGTCCGTAAACTATATCTCCCACGCGGTGCAGGGCGGAACCTTCGATCCCGGCACGACCCGCACCTTGCAGGTGACGCTCCAAAACCACGGAACCCAACCCCTGAACTCCGTCACCGGGCAGCTGGTCTCTCTCAGTCCCTTCGTTCAGGTGGACGATCCCCTCGGAAGCTTCGGCAGCATCCCCGTGGGCGACACCGTGGACAACGCCGCCAATCTGTTCACCGTCTCCTCCAACAGCCTGACCTTCCGCGGCCATCAGGCGCCCATGATGGTGCTAACCACCGCCACCGGCGGCCTCACCGACACCGCGCGATTCACTCTCAGTGTCGGCAACGCCCTGGCCTCTGATCCCACCGGCCCTGATGCCTGCGGCTACTACGCCTACGACAACAACGATCTCTCCTACGAACTGCATCCCACCTACGAATATGTCAACATCTCCTCCGGCCTCGGCACCAACCTCAATCTCAACGACACCGGAGAAAAAAACAACATCAGTCAGCTCTGGTCCACCGTCCGTGCCCTGCCCTTCGCCTTCAAATTCTATGGAACGGTGTACGACTCCGTGACGGTGTGCTCGAACGGCTGGATCGCCTTCGGCAGCCAGGGATGGAACGACAACTTCCGCAACTTCCCCATCCCCGCCATGGTCGCGCCCGATGCCATGATCGCACCCTATTGGGATGACCTCAATACCTCCGGCAGCGGCCGCGGCGTCTGGCACTATTACGATGCCGCCAACGCCCGCTATATCGTGCAGTGGAAGGGAGTCGGCGCCTTCGATACCCGTTCGCTCGACTTCGAAGTGATTCTCTACGACACCACCCTCCACCCCACGCTCGACGGCAACGGGAAAGTCCTGATGCAGTATAATACGGTCGTGCTCAATCTGTCCGAGGAAGGCTACGAACCGAATAACGGCTGCACCGTCGGCATTCAGGCTCCGCGCGGCCTCGTGGGATTGCAGTATCTCT
The DNA here is from genome assembly GCA_028711875.1 of bacterium. GTDB lineage: Bacteria > Electryoneota > RPQS01 > RPQS01 > RPQS01 > JAHJDG01. Next base: position 9,625 of record JAQTRJ010000017.1, read on the forward strand.
ACGGTTCCGCCTACAACTCGGGAGCCGCCGCGCTGTCCACCGGGCGGGCGATCCTGTTCACCACCGCCGCCCGCGAAATGTTCGGCACCATCACCGGAGTCGTCCGCGACGCCGCCACCAGTCTCCCCAAGCCCGACGCGCACATCACCATTGACGGCCACAGCTATCATGCCGACTGCAGCGCGCAGGGCGAATACACGATTGATAACGTCCTGATCGGCATCTATACCGTCCGCGCGTCCGCCTATCGTTTCAACGACGCGACCGTGGCCGACGTCGTGGTCGCGCTCGACAGCACCTCGATCGCCAACTTCGATTTGCTGCACCCCGAAATGACCCTGTCCCGCGACTCCATCATCACCACCGCCGAGACCGAGCCGATCATCGAGTCCTTCGATATCGTCAATAACGGCAACGGCCCCCTCGACTACAACATCCTCGTCTACTATGCCGGCGACGAAAATCCCAATCCCTGGGATTCCGTCGGTGGCATCAACCTAAGTCAGACAACCGGCGATTATCAGATCATGGGCTGCGAGTTCGTGGGCGATTACTGGTGGGTAACCGGCGGCGGCGGAACCGGCGGCCAGAACATGCTCTATAAGTTCGACCTCGATGGTAATTTGGCGGCTTCCATGCCGCAGCCGACCACGTCTGACGTGGGCTGGTTCGACTTGGCTTACGACGGCCGGTATCTTTACGGCTCAGACGGACCGAACATCGTGGGCATTGACGAACAGGGCAACATCCAGCGCACCATTCCCAGCCCGATGAATCCGACGCGGGCGCTGGCCTATGATCCTGCGTTGTGTCATTTCTGGGTGACCGACTACACGCACGATATTTTCGAGCTTGACACGTTGGGCAACATCATTCAGCAAATCGAAAACCGGGGAACCGGCGAACTGGCTATCACCGGCATGGCGTGGAATCCCACCGACGTGAACGGTTACAAGCTGTACATCTTCAGCCAGAACGGAACCTCCACTTTTGTGCGCGTAACCCGCATGCATCCGCTCTCGCACCTGCAGGAAACCGTGGTGAACCTGCCCGGTCAGCCCGGCGATCGAGCCGGCGGCTGCACGATCACTCCCGGCTGGAACAGCACGCTCCTCGTGCTCGGCGCGATCCTGCAAAACAGCTCAGGAGATCGTCTCGGCATCTATGAAATCTCCTTCAACACCACGTGGATCAATGTCACACCCGCCGAATTCTCGGTCCCCGGCGGCGGCTCGCGGCGGGTGAACGTGGCCATTGATCCGGAGATGCTGCGGCCCGATCTCTATCGCGTGGACCTGCGGATCGCCAGCGTGACCTACGACACCACCATGGTCCTGCCGGTGGTGCTGACCGTGACTCCAACTGCGGTAAACGAAGGAATCCCCGAAGTGCTGCCGACGGAGTATGCGCTGCGGCAGAACTATCCGAATCCGTTCAATCCGGTGACCACCATCGGCTACGAGCTGTGCGATCCGGGCTACACCAAACTCGCGGTGTACAATCTGTTGGGCGAAGAAGTGGCCGTGCTGTTCGATGACTTCCAGTCCGCCGGCCGCTATCAGATCGCGTTTGACGCGACCAACCTGTCCTCCGGCATGTACTTCTATCGCCTCGAAAGCGGCGGCTTCAAGCAGACGCACAAAATGGTGCTCATGAAGTAGTCGCTATTTCGGTAGTGCCGCACAGCCGTGCGCGCTCCCACTCCAATAATAAACGGGACGACCTCATCGGTCGTCCCGCTTATTTCATATCGCCGCGGCGGCCGCTTGCGCCCGCCCGGAACCTTTGTCGCCGCGGTGTCGGTTGCTCGCAACCGACCCGTCACCACCCTCGCCGAGCCGGGCGTCCCCGCCCGGCCGGAATACAAGCCGCCGTCACTCCATCAACGTCGCGAGCATTTCCGCGTCATCCTCCGGATATCCGAGCGCCCGGAAATCGAGCAGCCCGCCGTCCCGCGTATGACACTCCGCGCAGCTCCGTCCCCGCTTCTGAATTCCGTGATTAATCATCAGCGTCGCGTCCTGCCGCATCCAACGCGGTTCGATCTTGTTCGGATCGAAGTTCGTATTCCATCCGTCCACCGCCATGTAGGCCATGAACTGATCCATCATGTACGCCTTGAACACCGGCCCGTACATATCCTGAATCAGCGGATGCTCCACGGCCTTCAGTACAGCCGCCTTCGGATCGCCCGTTTCATAATAGACGTTGTAGTCAAACGGCAGCAGCATTCCGCCGAACGGTCCCTGATTGTTCAGATCCTCGAACATCCGCGCGTTGAACCGCTTGAACGGCTGAATCCGCGACGTTTCCAGCGCGGCAATGGGACGAAAATGCTCCTCATAATATGCGGAGTAGCCGAAGTCGGCATAGGGCGGATCGGGATTGGTTTTAAACGCCCGATAGAGTTTTTCGCCGTTCGGATTGTCTCCCAGTCCGCCCGCCATGAACGTGCCCTGCCCGTTGAACCAGCGGAACGTCATCGCCTCTTTCGGACTCCCGCTGACCAGCACGTTTTTGGGCAGCCACAATCCTTTTTCTTCATTATAGACCGGATTGGCCCAGTCGCGCAGCACGATATTGTCCGGCTGCAAGTCGCGGATATGACAGGTTTCGCAGGCCAGCCGCTCGAGGTGCGCGTTCAGTTCGGAGGCGAATTCCCCCGCGGCATGCGGCTCGCCGCCGTGACACTTCGCACAGCTCACGTCCACGCCCGGAAGATCGTTGCCGACGAGATCCGTCCCCATCGCGCCGCGCGCGATCCGATGTCCGGCGGTCACGTGACAGTCCGTGCACTGCATCCCCGCGTCCGCGTGTACGTCCCAGCCTTTAGCCCACGGATTGCCGCGCTTGGCCCCGTGATGCAAAAGCCGCGGATGATCGCTGCCCGGCGCACTCGCCACGTCGTTATCCACGAAAAAATCGCCGCCGTGATTGTGTTGGTGGCAGCGCAGGCACATCTCCGAGTTCGGCTTTTCGATGGACAGCAGCGCGCGCATCGAGCGATCCTGATCCCAGCGCAGCCGCCCGTCCCCGTCCCGCACAACCTGCTTGCGGTTCATGTCATAGTTGCGGGCATGACAGATCAGGCAGTCAATGGCCTCGAATTCCGCGTTCGTCGGTGTGTAGCCGGGCAGCATGGTCCCCGTCGAAGGCCCGTACTGGCCGCCGATGTGGCACTGACCGCAGCCTTCCGAATACACGGTTCCGTTCTGGCCCTGCACCAGCGCCGCCCAGCCCGTCCACGTGAACGATCCGGGAATGCCGCACGCGCGGTCAATTTTCCCCAGCGGAAGCTTATCCACCTTTTCGCCGTTGAATCCCCACGTGGAAAAACCGCCTTTCACATTGAACGAGAAATGAACCGTGCTGAGGATATTGTCCTTCAGGCTTTCCTTTCTCCACGTGCCGTCGCTGGTGGGAACGTAGACCGACTGATGGCAGCTCAGGCACGTTTCCGGGCCTTCATACGAACGAATGCCGGCCCGGCGGAAACGGTCAATGTGATCCAGCCCGATCGTTTTCTCGAAACTCTGCACCCGTGTCGCCAGCGCGGTTTCGGTGATCGGCGGGCCGTAGCGTTTCACCAGTTTCGCCGCGAGCTGCTCGAACTCCTCGTTCGTCACCGTCTCGGCGTCGAATGAAATGGCCGCCGGACGGTTTTGCCACGGCACGGCCAGCAGATTCATGAGATGGGATCGCTGGCTGACCATTGCCCCAATCGCGATGACCACGACAGTCAGAATCCATACTCGTCGCGCGCGTCCGCTTTTCGTTCCCGCCATGTGCATCTCTCTCTAAAAAAGTGCGTAGAAACTATCTTAGAATGCCCGCCGAGCCGGATTAAGCGCAGACAAATATCCCGGTGGTGACTCTCCAGAGTCACCCCCTTCGCCGCGCAGAGCCCGCCCGGAATCTTTCCGCGCATGCCCGCCGAGCCGGGTTAAGCGCAGAAAAATATCCCGGTGGTGACTCTCCAGAGTCACCCCTTTCACCGCGCAGTGCCCGGCCGGAATTTTCCCACACCCCATTTCAGTCATTCTGGACACCGCGCAACGAATCCATCCAGCAGCGCCGCACTCCCCGCGCGGGCGTCCAGAATCTCTTTTTCGCCTTTTCACCTTTTCGCCTTTAGCTTCTAATCTTTTCGCCGAGCAGGGACTGTGTCCCTGCCGGAATCTCCCGCATCTCGTTTTCTATTTTCGCTTTTTCGCCTTTTCGCTTTTTCGCCTTTTCGCTTTTTCGCTTTTGGCTTCTAATCTTTTCGCCGAGCAGGGACTGTGTCCCTGCCGGAATCTCCCGCATCTCGTTTTCTATTTTCGCTTTTTCGCCTTTTCGCTTCTTCTTCCGAAGGCCTCCGGCCTCCGCATCTGCGCGCTATCAACTGAAGGCCACGCAGCGCGGTATATTTCGTGAAGGCGGTGTCGGCTGCTTGCAGCCGACCCGTCCCCGCCGCTTGCCGACCGGCCGCACGAACGGCACCCGGCAGCGCGGGCATGTGATCTCGCGCTCGGAGTCCTCCGCCGCCGCGTTCACGCGAAATCGCTTGCCGCACACATCACAAATATAACCGCGCTCCGCCATTGTATTTCAGCCTTTCAACATCTTTCTAAGCCACTGTCATTCTGGACACCCGCCCAACCTAACTCACAAGAAAAGAACTTCCTCGCCCGCGGGCGGGGTGTCCAGAATCTCTCTTCCGCCTTCTTCACCGCGCAGAGCCCGGCCGGGATCTTGCCTCACCGCACGCTGTCACTCTGGACACCGCGCGTTTCTCATTTCTGCTGTGTGTTGCGCGGACGTCCAGAATCCGCTTTCCGCTTTTTCAGGAATCTCCGATTCCCAAAAGCCTCACGCTCACCCAAACCGCATCGGCCCACGACCGCTTCCGCATTCGCTTCCGCCGCCCAGCGA
>JAQTRJ010000282.1 GCA_028711875.1 bacterium
CAAGCTCGCGTTGCTCTGGAAAGGCCACCCCGCGCCGCCCGTGCGGCCGGCGTCCGATCCGCCGAGACGCGGAAATATCTACTGAAAAAATTTTCTTTGTCGAAATCGCAGCCGCGCACGGCTGTGTGATGCTCGCGGCGGGCATGGGATCTGATATTTTTATTTGCGGTGTCGGTCTGCTTGCAACCGACCCATGAACGGGAATCTCCGCCATTGCCGGTCGGGAGACCGATAACGGCGAAGCAGTTTTCTTTTCGCATTTTCGAATTTTCACATAACACCATCATCACCATGCTTCATCACAAATCCATCGGAAGCGGGCCGCCGGTTCTGCTGCTGCCCGGAATGCTTGGAACGGTCGAATCGGAAATGGAACGATTCGCGCGCCCGATTGCCGACATGGGCTACACCGTCATCGGCGCGGACTATCCCGGTCACGGCGAGTCCGAAATGACCAAATCGCTGACCATGCGCGTGATCGTCGAGGAGATTGACCGTCTGCTCAGCGGGATTCACGCCGATCCGGTCATTATCTTCGGCTACAGTCTGGGCGGCTACGCGGGACTCTCTTACGCGCTCAAGCATCCGTCGCGCGTGGTCGGGCTGTGGATGCACGCCAGCAAATTTTATTGGTCGGGAGAAGAAGCGGAATCGCTGGCCGCGGATCTCGATCTCGAACATCTGACCGAGATTGATCCCGAGCGGCTCGAACAATACCGGCAGCGGCACGGCGCGGAGAAACTCGAAGCGATCCTGCCGTGGTTGAATAAATTGATCTCGGCCATGCCCGACACCGGACTGACCGAGACGGAACTCGAAGACCTGGAAACGCCGATCGTGGTCTCGGTTGGCGATCGCGACGAGACGATCCCGGTCGGCGAAGCGTGCGATTTGTATCGCGCGCTCCGGCGGGGACAGCTGTGCGTGTTCCCCGATACCTCACACTCGCTGGCGGCGCTGCGCGATCACGTGTTTTTGCCCGCGTTCCGTGATTTCGTCAACCGGCTGGATTGATTTTTTGCCGTTGTCGGTCTCCCGACCGGCAATGGCCGCACCTTTCCATCCAACGCACATTAAACCTCCGGCGGCTCGGATTGTCCAACGAGCAGAAACGGACCCACGGTTCTTTGTGTGAGAGGTGTGCCATGAACAACGCGAAATTTTACGCCCTGCTCCTCGTTGTTGCGGCCTTTTCGCTCGCGGCGCTCGCGCAGCCGCAGACGAAAGAGCGCTATTCGACGGAGCCGGGACGCGACGCCGAGCGCATCAGCGTCACGGGCAAGATCGAGAAAATCGAAGGCCAGCGCGCGCTGCTCAAGACCGACAAGGGAGAAAAAATCACCGTCCATCTCGGGCCCGAGCACTACTGGCAAGAAAAGGGCTATCAGCTCCGCAGCGGAGTGGACGCCACGGTGGACGGCTGGGGCGATCTCTACGATGACGACGGCGGCTACATTTTCGCCGGCGCGATTTACGGAGACGGTTTCCATTTCGAGGTCGCGGGCAGCGACGGCTATCCGCGTTGGGCGGGCGGTGAGTGGGACGGCTGGCGTCCCGATTGGGATTACTTCTGCTGGTATTACATGAGTCCGCCGCCGCCGCACTATTATTGGGGACCGCCGCCGCCCGACTGGCGCTGGCATCATCGTCCGCACTGGCGGCACCCGCGTCCGCCGCGCTACGATCATCCGCGTCATCCCGGTCCGCCGCCCCGCCCGCCGCACGGACGATGGCAGTGAGCGACAGTCATAAATCCAGCTTTCAATAGCCTGTTCATCAGAACAGGCTATTCCATTTTGGGATATGCTGTTTTCGGATTTATCTTTACGGTATGAGTCGTTCGGTGCATAGTCCTTCGTACCGGGAGTTTCTTCGCCGTCTGAAGTGTGCCCGTTTGGCAGCACGGCTGACACAAGCACAGGTTGCAGAAGAGCTTGACGTCCCACAGTCCTATGTCTCGAAATGCGAGTCCGGAGAACGACGAGTAGATATTGTCGAGTTGTCTCGTTTCGCCCACCTGTATCGCAAATCCCTTCGATATTTTCTCCCCGAAAGCCCGAAATAGCGATGCGACCGAGAAAGCAATTCACGGGACTTCCCCGGTCGTTTTGGGCGTACGTTCGTCTAATCTCTGAGAAGCTGGGATACACTGAGCGACAACACCGGGGTGTTTCCCGGATGCGGCGTTTTCATCCCGAAGAGATCGGCTTTGTCCTGCAGGGCAACGCCTTGTCAACTCGCGGCATTCATGATCCCGCAAGTGACCTGCCGACCCAACTGTGTCTTGATCTTTGCGCCTATTTGAATTTCAGAGCCACTGCTCTTGAGAACATTGCTGAAACCAATCTAATGAATCAGTCAGAAGCAGAGGCCGAGTTCAAGCGATTGAAAAAGGCTTTATCGCCCACCTGTTATCTTCCCATGAATAAGCAGAAAGGTCAGAAAAGACACTATAATTATCTGGCGTGCATGGTGAATATGTTAGCCGAGCGTGAACTCGGGGGCACATATTTTGTGGATGATCCGCGAAACCTGATCGTCGCCACTCGAGATTCCGTTCCTATTCGAACATTCTCCCGGCGAATGGACGGCGCCTACCCTTCGTTGATCAATCCGATTGCCACCTGGGAGGTGAAAGAGTATTACGGCACGACTACCTTTGGCAGTCGTGTAGCCGATGGGGTATATGAGACCTTATTAGATGGGTACGAATTTCTTGATCTGAAAGAAAACGAAGGGATTGAAATCCTCCACTATCTATTTGTTGACGACCATTTCACATGGTGGGAGTGTGGAAAATCATACCTCTGTAGGCTCGTAGACATGCTCCACATGGGAATGGCTGACGAAATCCTATTCGGACGCGAAATCCTTACTCGCTGGCCACAAATCGTTAGATCGTGGAAAAAGCGAAAATCATCGAATCGGCCTTGACACCTATCCTATTTTAGGATATATTGCCTTTCATCTAACCAATTGATCGTTTTACGTGACACAAATTTCCCTTATACAAGGCGTTCGCGGCAACCCTTCCGCACCCCGTTTCCAGTTGCAGTTATTCAAGTGGATCGGGAATAAACAACGCTTTGCCCACGAAATCGTCTCGTATTTCCCTCCATCGTTTCATGCGTATATTGAGCCTTTCCTCGGCAGCGGAGCGGTACTTGGCACACTTGCCCCCTCGCGGGCAATCGCTGGGGATATTCTTGAGCCCTTGATGGGAATATGGTTTCGCTTGTCCGACGCACCTGATGCACTTCTTCGAGCCTATACGGCACGATGGCACCTGTTCCAAAAGGACCGCCAGGCAGCATATGAACGGATTTTGGCTCGCTTCAATAAGCGCCAGAATCCCGACGATCTGCTTTTTCTCAGCCGCTCCTGTTATGGTGGGGTCGTCCGCTTCAGGAAAGATGGATTTATGAGCACCCCGATCGGTGTACACTCGCCGATCAGCCCTGCGTCCATGGAAGTGCGCGTCCGAAGTTGGCATCATA
>JAQTRJ010000283.1 GCA_028711875.1 bacterium
AGGCCTTCCGCGCGCTTCCACAATGCTTCAACGATCGAGCCGCCCCAACGGTTGCGCGTGTCGCTCCAAGAAATTCCGTCGGACGTGCGCAGGTGCAGGGCGATCCACTCTTCGAGTTGTTCGCGCGCGGAAAGTTTCGTGTGCGATTCGACGGGAAGTTCACCTCGTTCGATGGCAGAAGAATAAACGGTCAGATCGGCGACATTGTTCCAGCGCAGAGCTTCGCCGTCGAAGGAGTGCGCGGACGGGCCGAAGCCGAAATACGGTTTCCCCTCCCAGCAGGCCGAGTTGTGCCGCGAACGAAATCCCGGCCGCGCGAAGTTCGAGATTTCATAGTGCTCGAAGCCGCGCGCGGTGAAAAAGTCGTGCGTGAAAAGATACATCTCCGCTTCGAGATCTTCGGAAAGCGGCGTGATCTTTCCCGACTCACGCCAGCGAAAATAGGGCGTAGCCTCGTGATATTCGAGATTGTAGAGCGAGACATGCTCCGGCTGAAGCGCGAACGCCGCCCGCAGATCGCTGTCCCATTCCTCAAGTGTTTCCCCCGGCAGGCCGAAAATCAGATCAAGGGAGATATTTTCGAACTGGGCCTCCCGCGCCAGAGCCACGGCCTCGGAAATCTGTTCCACGCTGTGATCGCGGTACAGCAGGGCGAGTTTCCGCGCGGAGAATGACTGCCCGCCCAGCGAGAGCCGGTTCACACCCGCTTCCCGCCAACCGCAGAGCAGTTCCCGCGTCAGCAAACCGGGATTGGCCTCCAGCGTGACTTCCGCCTTTGGATCGAGTCCCCACAACCGTTGCACCGCCCCGATGATCCACGCGATCTCTTCGGGGGGATGAAGCGACGGGGTCCCGCCTCCGAAGTAGATGGTTTTTATAGCGGAATCGGGAGGCCAACAAAACTCGGCCGCCTGCTCGATTTCCGAGAGGAGCGCACGAACAAATCGCTCCCGATCTGTAGACCGGAGAATCCTCTTAAAGAAATCACAATACGGGCACTTGCGACGACAAAATGGCATGTGAAAGTACAGCCACTGTGGCATCGTAATTGCGTAATGAATACCGGAAGGTCTTATATCACCCATCAACAGCTGCCAACATCTGTGTGTTGTTAAGGTTAGGCGTGGCGGTTCCGGAGGCCGTTGGACGATCTCGTCGCAGCCGGTCGGGAAAGCCTTGCCATATCACCCAGAGTGTACATGAACGCTGGAAACCCCAAGCACGATCTAACTGAGACTAAGCCCAAGACCAGCCCCTCCGAACCTAAGCAACCCACTTCCGGGTTTCGCCGGGTCGCCCGGCGTGCTCGTGCCTTAGCGGACTTCCTGGACTCTTCTCGTTCAAGCCTGCGCCGCAACGGTCTGCCGACCAAGCCAGTGCTCCCCGCCGAAGAAGAAGCTCCCGAACTGCTCGATCTGATCCATGAAGGTCCGGACGCGATGGTGGTCTTGCACCGCAGCGACGGGATGATCGAAGACGCCAACCAGCGCTTCGCCGAATGGGCGGGAATAGACCCGGACGCCCTGCACGGCAAGCTGTTTTTAAATTTGTTTCCCGAGACCGAGCGCAAAGCCGCGCGCACGCTGTACGAGGACGCGGGGGCGGGCGGCGTGCACGTGGTCGAACTGCCGTGCGTGATTCCCGGAACGAGATCGCGGCTGGTCGAGTTCACGGCGGCGCAGTCGGTCTCGGGCGGCGGCACGTTCGCCATCGTGATCGGCCGCGACGTCGGCGAGCGGGCGGCCACCGAGCGCTATCTGCGCGCCGAACGCGACCGGCTGAATCTGTTCATCCGCGCGATGCGCGACTCGCTGATTCTGCTCAGCCCGGCTGGGGATATTCTGTACGCCAACCCCACCGCCGAGCAAATGTTCGAACCCTTCGAGCTGCCGGTGATTTGCCACCGATGGCTGCACGAATTCTCTAAAAACGACAAACCCGACCTGCAGGGGCTGGCCTCCGCCTACGAGGGCCAGACGCAGGAACTCGAAGGCGGCGACGGACGGGTGTTTCTGGTCACGCGCAGCTTCCTGTTCGAGTCCGGCCGTAAGACCATGCTCATGCTGATGGCCAAGGACATCACCGAACAGCGGCTGGTGGAAAAACAAAATCATCAGCTTGAGATCGAACTGATTCGCGAGAGCAAATTGGCCGAATTCGGCATGCTCTCGGCGGGAATCGCCCACAATCTGAACAATCCGCTGATGGGGATTCTCGGATTCTGCGACCTGATCGAACTCAAGCATTCCGATCTGCCCGAAATCGCCCAGATTCGGCAGCAGGCGACCGTCATGCGCGACGTCGTGGCCACGCTTCTGCACAAGTCCAGAAGCGAGCGCGAAACCAAGCCGCAGGATTTAGTGATCGAGGACCTGATCCGCAGCGAACTGCATATGCAGGAGAACAATCTGTTCTTCAAGCATCAAGTCAAGAAGATCGTGGTGCTCGATTCGGACGCGCCGCCGCTCCACGCCATCTATTCCGATTTCTCGCAGGTCATCAGCAACCTGATCCGCAACGCGATTGACGCGATGTACAAGAGCGAGGAGAAGGTGCTGACGGTGCGCACGTGGCAAGACGGGCCGCGGCTGCTGATTTCCATCTCCGACACCGGCTGCGGCGTCCGCGAGGAAGACAAAGCGAATCTGTTCAAGCCGTTTTTCACCACGAAACCGAAACGGCAGGACGCGGTGGCGGGCGAACCCACCGGCACAGGCCTTGGCCTCTCCTCCTGCCGGAATATTTTGGCTCACTACGGAGCGGAAATTTCCGTGGAATCGGAAGTGGGCAAGGGCACAACTTTCACGATCACCGTTCCGCTCCACCGCCAGCCCGCGCCGTAGCGGGCGGCACACGCTTTGCAGAATTTTTTTTATGGAAACGCAAACCTGTTCGGAAAACACCTTCATGCCGACCCGTCAACCCAAATGTGTCGTGGCCGACGACAACGACAGCATGCTCCGGCTGCTGTCCATGTTTATGGAACAGCTCGGATTTCAACCGATCATCGCCCATGACGGCGACGAGGGCATTTCGGCCGTGCGCGAGCATCATCCTTGTCTGGTAGTCTCCGACATCCACATGCCCAACCGCAACGGCCTGCTGCTGCTTGCGGACATCAAAGCGCTCAATCCGTCGCTGCCGGTGATTCTGATTACCGGCTACGTGAACTATAAATCCGACATGAACGCGGCGCAGCTCACACCGGACGCGTTCATGGAGAAGCCATTTACGCTGGACGAACTGAAAGAGACCGTGCACCGGCTCGAACCGGCGATTCTCTCGGCCTGGACCCGCCATTAATCGGCGCCGGCGAGCGCCGAATGAGATAGAAGCCCGGCGGAGGACACTCCGCCGGGCTCAGTTTTCGCTTCCCCCGATCACACGGCAGGCTCTGCCGGACAACATCTCCTATTTGATCAGCATCAGCTTTTGCGTCTGCGAGAATCTTCCGACATCGAGGCGAGCGAAATAGATGCCTGATCC
>JAQTRJ010000284.1 GCA_028711875.1 bacterium
CGTTATGAACACGTTCCGAAGAGGACTGTGCAAAATGCGCGGGGAAGCGCATGTGGATGGCGTGCTGGTGGCGGAAGCCGACATGACGGCAGTGGTCGTAGATCGCGAGCAATAACGAGGCACTCATGGCGAAAATTCACCCTGCGGCGATTGTATCCCATCGAGCGGAGCTGGCCTCAGACGTCGAAGTGGATGCGTATTCAATTATCGAGGACGACGTTATCGTCGGACCAGCGTGCAGGATTTCGAGTTGCGTTCGATTACACTCAGGGACAAGACTTGCCGAGGGGGTTCGGGTATTTCACGGCGCGGCCCTAGGGGGAGAACCGCAAGATCTGAAATTCACGGGTGAGAAGACGGAGCTGAACGTCGGCGCGAACACCATCATTCGCGAATTTGTGACGCTCAGCCGAGGAACACGTGCAACAGGTCGGACCCGCATCGGACACGATTGCATGTTGATGGCCTACGCGCACGTGGCTCACGATTGTTGGATTGGAGACCATGTCATCCTTGCCAATTCCGTCAATCTGGCGGGTCATGTCGAGGTGGGAGACTATGCGATCATCGGAGGCGTCGTTCCCATTCATCAATTCGTCCATATCGGAATGCACTGTATGATCGGCGGAGGCTTTCGAGTCCCGAAGGATGTGCCGCCCTTCATCCTTGCAGCCGGTATGCCACTTCGATACTTGGGTTTGAACGTGGTTGGACTTCGCCGTCGCGGTTTCTCGCCTGAGGCGCGTACGGCGTTGAGACAAGCCTATCACATTTTGTTCAGTGGACGGTTGACGCTGTCGGATGCCGTCAAACAGATCGAAAGCCGCTTCCAAGAATCGGACGAGGTGAAATACGTTCTGGAATTCATTTCCAAATCGAAACGCGGATTGCTTCCCGGCCGCGCGACGTCTATCACCTCTGAAGAATTCTGATGGAATTGACCATTCGGCAAGATGTGGCTCAGCCCGGTTGGCTGCTGATGAAGCAGGATCGAGACCTGCTGGAGGCAGCGGAACGCACGGATGCGCGACGGATACTTCGATTCTACGAGTGGTCGGAACCGACCCTGTCTTTGGGATATCATCAATCCCCGGACGTGTTGGATAGGGAGCGACTCGCACAGGATCACATTCCCTCTGTGCAAAGACCCACCGGGGGAGCGGCGGTCTTGCATAGTCAGGAACTCACCTATGCCATCGTGATTCCTGTGGGGGAGGGATTCGAAGCCGCCGCAACACTCTTGGAGGGCGTGAGTCGGGCCATTGCAGGCGCGCTTCGCACGCTCGGCGTGGCGGCGGACGTATCACCACGAGGCGATCCTTTAACCGCACTGAAAAACCGAACTTCGTGTTTTCTTCGCACCTCTCGATGGGAAGTGACCGTAGGCGGAAAAAAGATCGTCGGAAGCGCACAGCGGAGACTTACTCGAGCCGTATTACAGCACGGCTCGATTCTCACCGGTGACGATCATCTTCGCATCGTGGATTATTTGAAGCTCCCGGATGAAGCGGCGAGACATTTGCTTCGGGATCGTCTGAAGCAGCACTCCACGTCCTTGAGCGCCGAGCTGGGTTCGCCGGTTGATTTTACGCGCTTGCGCCAGCATCTCGCTCAGAGTTTTCGAGAGGTCTTTGCGGAATTCGAGCCGGCGGTGGCTGGAATGATCCGAGGAAGCGGGTCGTGACCCTCACGCGACGAAAGCGGCTCCTGATTCAAGGAGTCACGGGCTCCATCGGTTGCAGCACTCTCGACGTGGTACGAGCGCATCACGACCTATTTCAAGTCGTGGGCATCGCCGCACGACATTCGCTGCGGGAAGTTCAGGCGATTGCGCAGGAATTTGGTGTGGAGTCCAAGGCGATGAGCGAAGCGCAGCCTGTGCTCTCTGCGCACGCGAGTCCAGTTCGGTGGATTCTTGGCGAGGACGCACTGGCCAAACAGGCAATGACGCTCGATTACGATCTGCTCGTCAATGCCGTTACAGGCAGCGCCGGATTAGAATCCACGCAGGCTGCGCTAGCACGCGGGATTCCCGTGGCGTTGGCCAATAAAGAGACGCTGGTTGCCGCAGGATCGTTGATCATGCGATCGGCACGGGATCATTCGGCGCAGGTGATTCCGATTGATTCGGAGCATAGCGCGATACTCCAATGTTTACAGGGAGAGGATCCCGCGACGATCCGAAAATTGTGGTTGACCACCTCTGGTGGCCCGTTCTGGGATCGTCCGCGCGAGGAGCTGGCCACGGTCACTGTGGCACAAGCGCTGCACCATCCTACGTGGGGCATGGGTGCGAAGATTTCCATAGATTCAGCCACCTTGTTCAACAAGGGTCTTGAGGTAATCGAAGCAGCGCATTTGTTTAATATGGATATCGAAAGAATCGGGATCGTGGCGCATCGTCAATCCATCGTGCACTCCATGATTGAGTTCGCCGACGGCAGCGTTAAGGCGCAATTAAGCGCGCCCGATATGCGGCTGCCGATCCTCTTTGCCTTGTCATATCCGCAGCGCGTGACGAGCGATTTGGTTCGAACGACCGTGGATTCCCTGGGCTGCCTTTCCTTCCATCCGGTACCGCTCGAGAACTTCCCTTGCTTTCGCCTTGCACTGGCTGCGATGCGACGGAGCGGAACAGCTCCGGCTGCGATTTCCGCAGCGGACGAGATCGCCGTTTCCGCTTTCTTGGAAGGGACAGTCGGCTTCCTGGATATTGCCCGGATTCTTGAGACCGTTCTGAAACAGTGGCCTGATGAGGTGTTGAACGATTTCCGACAAGTGCGACAGGCGGATGAACGTGCCCGACATCTGGCGCGCGCGTGTGTCTTGGGAATTGCTACCGGGAAGGAGACTGTCCATTGCTCGTGACGATCATCGCATTTATCGTGACCATTGGGATCATCGTGATCGTTCACGAGTTTGGGCATTTCTGTGCGGCGCGACTGACGGGAATGCGCGTCAAGAAATTCTCCATCGGATTTCCTCCCCGGATGATGAGCCGACAGATTGGAAAGACGGAATTCACCATCGGGTGGATTCCCCTCGGCGGGTATGTGCAAATTGCCGGAATGGTGGATGAATCACTCGACGGGGCGGAGATCACCGGTGCGCCCGACGAGTTCTTGTCGAAGAATCTGCTACAGAAGGTTTTCGCTCTTTCGGCGGGTGTACTGCTGAATTATCTGACGGCATTCCTGATTATCGCAGGATTGGCGGCGGTGCTGGGAATCGGCGTGCCAGCCGGAACCCTGGTGGGCGAAGTGCTGAGCGACATGCCGGCGCAGATCGCGGGAGTCGTATCGGGAGATGAAATTATCGCCGTCAACGGACAGGCCGTGGATTCATGGGATTCGCTGGTGAAAGTTGTCAGCACCGCGCGAGATACCGTTCATCTGGTGGTGAGACGCGCCACTGGCGCCGAAGAATCCATGAGACTGCCGACGCGGGATGCCGGG
>JAQTRJ010000285.1 GCA_028711875.1 bacterium
TGTGCTGAAAAAAGCCGATACATTCTACGATCACTTCGAGCGCTGGCGGGAAACGCAGAACCAGTCCACGCACTATTGCCCCGGCTGCGGCCACGGCAACGCGCATAAACTGATCGCGGAAGCGCTGAGCGATCTGGGCCTCGCCGACCGCGGAATTTTCGTGTCGCCGGTAGGCTGTTCCGTGTTCGCGTATTATTATTTCGACACCGGCAACATTCAGGCGGCGCACGGCCGCGCGCCGGCGGTGGGCACCGGACTCAAGCGGGTGCATCCGCATTCGATCGTCATAACCTATCAGGGCGACGGTGATCTCGCGTCCATCGGCGGTCTGGAAATTCTCCACGCGGCCAATCGCGGCGAGAACATGAGCGTCTTCTTCATCAACAACGCGATCTACGGCATGACTGGCGGGCAGATGGCCGCCACCACGCTGATCGGACAGAAAACCACCACCAGTCCGCGCGGCCGCACCGTGGAGAACGAAGGCTATCCGCTGAAGATGTGCGAACTGCTGGCTACGCTGCCGGCTCCGGTTTATATCGAGCGCTGCCATCTCGGCGACGCCAAGGGGATCATGGCTTGCCGCAAGGCGGTGCGCAAGGCGATCAAGAATCAGGCCGAGGGCAAGGGCTTCTCGTTCGTGGAAATTCTCTCGCCGTGTCCGACCGGCTGGAAGATCACGCCGGTCGAGAGCGAAAAGTTCGTGCTGGAAAAGATGATCCCGGTCTTCCCGGTTCAGGTGTTTAAGGACGAATCGGCCACGCGCGAAGGGCACATCCGCGAGCCGAAGACGCTCACGGAAGAGGAGATGTGGAAGGCGCTCGATCTGGGACTCTTCGGCGAAACACATCCCTTCAACAAGGCGTTCGTGGAAAACTTCCCGACCACGCATTTTAAATTCGCGGGATTCGGCGGACAGGGCGTGCTCACGGCGGGAATTATTCTCGCGGCGGCGGGCATGCAGGAAAATCTCCACGTGTCGTGGATTCCGTCTTACGGCCCGGAGATGCGCGGCGGCACGGCCAACGCGTCGGTGGTGCTGTCCAAAGACCCGATCGGTTCGCCGCTCGTGGTCACGCCCGACGTGCTCGTGGCCATGAACGATCCGTCGCTCGATTCGTTCGAGGACTCGGTTGTCAAGGGCGGACTGATTATCGTGAACTCCTCGATCATCGCCCGCAAGGTGCGGCGGTCGGACGTGACGGCGCTCTACATTCCGCTCACCGACATCGCTTCCGAGCAGGGACTCACGGCGGCGGCCAACATGGTGCTGCTCGGCGCCTATCTCGAATACAGCAAACTGCTGCCGGTGAACACGATCAAGGAAATTATTCCGATCGGCCTCAAGCGCAAGCAGCTCGTGGACGCGAACCTGCGGGTCGTGGACGCGGGAGTGGAATGGATTCGCAAACATCGCGAAGACGCGCGCAAGGGATGATCGTCCCGCTGCTGCGGAACCGCGCCGACGAACCCGAGATGATGAACGCCCCGTGGAGACTTCCACGGGGCGGTTTTTCGCGGCAAACTGCCGTTTGCATCTACAACTCTCTGCTTTTCTGGTCAGAGCCTTCCGCTTTCCGCTTTCCGCTTTTCTGCGCAACGATCCAGTCACACCATGCGGCAACGCCCTCGCCGGTCTTCGCCGAGACGGGAATCACCGTCAGCTCGGCGTTGGTGCGGCGAATGTTCTCGCGGATGCGCGCGAGGTCCACGTCGAGATGCGGCGCGAGATCCATTTTGCTCAAGAGACAGAGCTTGCACTCGCGGAACATGAGCGGATATTTTACGGGCTTGTCTTCCCCTTCCGTGATCGAAAGCACGACGACTTTGCGATCCTCACCGAGATCGAATTCCGCCGGACACACCAGATTGCCGATGTTCTCGATGAAGAGCACGTCCATCGTTGCCAGATCGAAATGGGCGAGCGCGGCCTGAACGAGATGCGAACCGACGTGACAATCGCCGCCGAACGGCTCGGTGTTGGCTTGCACTACGGGAATGCCGAGCGGCGAGAGTTTTTCGCTGTCGAGGGTGGAGGTAATGTCGCCCTCGATGACAGCACATTTCAAATTGCGTTTCTGCAAAAGCGGAATTGTTTTCTGAAGCAGCGTGGTTTTGCCCGCGCCGGGGCTGCTCATCATATTGAGCACGAACACGCCGTGCCGGTCGAACAGCGTGCGGTTTTCTCGGGCGCGCGCGTCGGACTCTTCGAGCACGTTACGAATGACCGGAATTTTCATTCTCATCACTTTCATCATTGACATGGATCGCGGTCAGAGTGATTCCCCGGCCGCGCAGGATCTCGATCCGTCCATGCCCGCAATCGGGACAAAGAAAAAGCGGAATTTCGATAGAAAACTCGCATCCGCAGTCCCGGCAGCGGCACAGCACCGATATTTCATCGAGCACCAGCCGCGCGTTCTTCATGCCGCGCTCGGACTTGATCGCGTCGAACAGAAACACCAGCGTATCCGGCACGACGGCATCGAGCTGACCGACCTGCACGCGCACCTCGTTCACCGATTCCGCCGGAACATTTTCCGGCAGCGATTCCGCGACGGATTTCAGAATACACTGGGCGATGTAAAGTTCGTGCATGATGCGCTTCGCCGTGGTCGGTCTCCAGACCGACGATGGCCGTGATGTTCCGGCCGGGCGAGAACGCCCGGCTCGGCGGTTACAGACTCAACATATTCGGGGCAGCAGTTCGCCCGCGGGGCGCTGCAATCGGCGGACTCCTCCGATCTCGGTTTGCACGCGCACCAATCCCGCGGCGTCGTTCGTGACGCGGCCGATGACTTTGGCTTCTCGGCCCAGTTCATGGACACGCAGAAGAGCAAGAACCCGCTCCGCTTGCGATTCGGCGACGATCAACACCACGCGGCCTTCGTTGGCCAAGTGCATGGGATCGAAACCGAGCAGTTCGCAGATCGCGCGCACGTCATCGCGCACCGGCACGTCCGTTTCGCGGACCATCGCCCCAAACGATTTTCCTTCGACTAATTCCGTCAACACCGCCGCCAGCCCGCCGCGCGTCGCGTCGCGCATCCACTTCACTCCGCGCGATTGTGTGAGAACCGACTCCAGCAGAGGATTCAGCGCCGCGCAATCGCTTTCGATCTTCGATTGAAATGACAATCCCTCGCGCGCCGTGAGAATCGCGATCCCGTGCTGACCGATCGGGCCGCTGACAAGAATCGCATCGCCGTTCGAGATCGCATCGCCGCACAATCCGTTTCCCAGCGGATATTCACCCACACCGGACGTGTTCATGAACAGGCCATCACAATCGCCGCGCGGCACGACCTTCGTATCGCCCGTGACGATCACGACGTTCGCGTCGCGCGCGGTGCGCGCCATCGAAGAAACGACGCGCTCGAGCCGCGCGAGTTCCAGTCCCTCCTCAATGATGAAACCCGCCGAAAGATAGAGCGGTCGCGCGCCCATCACC
>JAQTRJ010000018.1:0-8411 GCA_028711875.1 bacterium
GTGCGGAATTTATTGAAGAACGGCAGCACATTGAAGAACAGCGCGTAAAAGGCCTCGAAGTGTCTGCCGAACGAGAGCAGAATGGAGAAAACGGACACGACGCAGAGCGACCAGAAAAGGCGGTCTTTCTTGCCCCAAAAGGCGAGGACGGCGAACAGCAGCGGCACGACGCCGAAATAGAAGCTCGACGAAGTGAACGGCATCTCGCCCCAGTAGTAGGGCGATTTCAGTCCGAACCACGACGGGACGACGAAGGTAATCAGTTCGGAAGGCGCGAACGACCACATGGTGGCGTCGGCGAGCGAATAGCCCGCTTGACCGCCGGTGGCGAGCGCCGGGCCGAGGCCGCGAATGGAGAAGCCGAGATATTTCATCAGCGGCACGTACCAGACCGCGCCCACGGCGAAGCCAAGCACCAGCGCCAGGGCGATGAACGCGGCGGGCTTCAGCACCAACGCGGACGGACGGCTGCGCAGTTCGGAAATCGCCCAGACGAGATAAACAAGCCCGACCATGACGAAGCTGTAGAAGAGAATCTGAGTATGGCCGCCCATGGCGATCTGCCAGCCGAAGGCCAGGGCGAGGAGCGCAAAGTCGTAGAGACGCCGCTTGGTCATCACGTTCCACGCGCAGAGCAGAATCAGCGGCATGTAGATGTAGGTGAGGAGTTTTCCGCCGTGCGCGGCGGTGGCCAGAGAAATCAGATAGGGATTCCAGGCCATAAGCAGCGCGGCGAAAGCGGCGATCCAGGCGTTGAAACCGAGCCGGCGCATGAGCAGAAACATGAGCAGGCCGCCGAACAGCAGGAAGGTGATCAGCGGGCGGGCATAGTCGGAGCGGTCGTTTCCGAAACCGAGAAAAGCGATATTGACGGATATCCATTCCGCCCAGTAGCGCGGCGAGAGGTATTTGTAGGCAAGCGAATAGGGCAGTCCGATCTCCCAGTAATTGAAATATTGGCCGGCGGCCAGTCCGGGAAATCCGCCGAACAGGTAGGGATCCCACAGGGGATAGTCGCGGACTTTGGCTTCTTCTTCGGCGAACTTGGCCGTGGCGGCGGCGGCTTCGGAGTCGTCGCCGCGCGAAAAGCTCTTGCCGTGCAGGGGGATTTCGTGGAAAAGAATGAACACGGCCAGAAAGATGCCGAGGCCGGCCAGCAGATCCGTCTGCCAGAGTTTCAGTCCGGGTTTCGTTTCGGTCTTCGCCGGCGCGGCCGCGGCGATCCGCGTGTGTCCCTTCGCTTTCTTGGCGGTCAAGGTGTCCTCGACGGTTAAGGTTTGCGCGCGCTGTCGGCGGGAGCGGCGACGAGACGCTGGGGCGTATAGGTTCCCTGCGTTCCGCCTTCTACGCGGATGCGCGACATTTTCCGGTCGTCGAAATAGATATACAGACGGTCGCCCGAGGTGACGTTGAGGCCGGTCTTTTGGCCTTGATCGCGCACGTAATAGGTGGCGATGGCGTTGTCTTCGATCAGCGATTCGGTGACGGCGCCGTCGGTCATCCAGAGCGTCATGCGCTGCCCCTCCATGCGATTGAGCGGTTCGGCGAACCCGCTGTCGGCGGGGCTGGTCGTGATGGCGTGGCCGATAATCTCGACGTGGGCCAGTTTTTCCTCTTCGAAATAGAGCTTGAGAGTATCGCCCTCGGTGCGGCTGTCGCCGCGTTCGGCTTCGGGCGAACCGACCAGAATTGCCGCGCGCATGTCGGTGAAATAGTCGAGCGACTCGCCGCTGGCGACGAGGCTGTCGCGTTCGACGCGGACGTGGCCCGAGGCGCGGACGAGTTTGCGGTCGGCGAACGTTTCGATGGTGTCGGCGGACACGACGGTGAGGGTGCGCAGCAGCGAATCGGTCTCGGTGAGCACGGGATTGCCGGTCATGCGGCCGTAGCGGCGGTCGTGATCGAGATAACCGATCTGTCCGGTGAGAAGCAGGCGGCGATTGCGTTCGCGGATGCGGACGTCGTCGAACAGATAGGCTTGCGCGGACTGTTCGCGGTAGCGGGCGCGCTTGGCGGTGGCCGACAGAGTGTCCGACTGATAGATGCGGACGCGCTGGGTCGCGTCAATCTCTTCGGTGATTTCGTTGTAGATGACGCGGTCGGCGAGCAGGACGCGATAGGGATCGCGAATCTCGACGTTGCCCAGAAAGGTCGTGAGTCCCGAGTCGGGATATTGCAGCGCGTTCTCGCAGGTCAGATTGAGACTGTCCTTGGTCATGATCACGCTGCCGCGCAGCTCGCGGCAGACCACGCCGTCTTGTTCGGTGACGACCAGCGATTTGGCTCGGATGTCCACGGGCGTGCGCGACTGAGCGAACAGGACGGCGGCGAGGGCGAGGACGGCGAGTCCGCAAGACAGCGCGCGCATGGTTGCCCGTTTCCGGATGCCGGGCGGGCGCAAGCGGCCGCCGCGGCAGGACATTTTTTCGAGACCCGGCATCAGAGGGAATCTCCGGAAGCGGCCGCGGAATCGGGAGCGGGGGCAATTTCCACGCCGGGACGCGCGCGGCGTTCGCGCTCGCGGTAGCTGCTGCCGACGGGATTGTCCACGTGCCAGTTGCGCAGATGTTCGTCGGAGACGAACCCGGTGCCGAAAATGGTGTCGCTGCGCGTGGAGAGTTTCACGTTCACGTTGGAACGCACCTGCCGCGACTTGTTGTCCCAGCGCAGTTCAGTGGTTTCCAGCCTGTCGCCGCTGTCGGAGCGCGCGATCACGTTGCCCATCGCAACCATATCCTTGCGGAGTTCGTCGGTGCGGCCGGAATCGGCCCACAGCGTGGAGGTGTGCTGGCCGTCGTCCCCGAAGAAATCCATGACCACACCGCTGTCGAGGAGCACCTGCGAGGTGCGTTCGAATTTGCGGATGCGGCCGGCTTGCAGCACGGCGCTGACGCGCTCCTGCTCGTAGAAGGTGATGGTCGCGTCGAACAGCTCCTGCTGCGGACGTTCGCCGCCGGCGGGCGGCGGATTGGTGGACTCGCCGATGCGGGCGCAGCCGGCGAGTCCTGCGAGCGCGAGGAACGCCGCTGCAAACGGCCAGCGTCTCACCGTCCGATCCCCGACTTGAGCAGGTCATGAAGATGCACGATGCCGACGAGTTTGCCGTCGCCGCTGACCACCGGCATGACCAGAATATTGTAGGTTTCCATGAGATTGATCGCGCGGGTGACCAGAGCGGTCGGTTCGACGGATTTGGGATGGAGCGTGGCGACGTCGGCGGCGGTGAGGTCTTGCAGACGGTCGCCGCGCTCGAACGTGCGGCGCAGGTCGCCGTCGGTGAAGATGCCGAGCAGCTCTCCCGACTCGCTGACTACGCAGGCGGCGCCGAGCCGTTTGCGCGTCATCTCCATGACCACGTCGCGGATCGGGACGTGGGGCGCGACGACGGGGATGTCGGCATCGGTGTGCATGACCTCCTGCACGCGCTTGGTGAGCCGCCGGCCGAGCGCGCCGCCGGGATGGAGAAAGGCGAAATCCTCGGGGCGGAAATGCTTTTCAGTAAGCAGCGCGACGGCCAGCGCGTCGCCCATGGCCAGCGCGGCGGTGGTGGACGCGGTGGGCGCAAGATCGAGGGGACAGCCCTCTTCGGCGACCGACACGTCGAGACTGACATCGCATTTCTCGGCGATCGAGCTGTGCAGATTGCCGAGCACTCCGACGACGGGAACGCTCATCAGTTTGAAATAGGGAATCACGCTCAGCAACTCGACCGTTTCGCCGCTCTTGGAGAGCAGAATCACGCCGTCCTGCCGGGTGACCATGCCGAGATCGCCGTGCAGGGCTTCGGTCGGATGCAAGAAATCCGACGGCGTGCCGGTCGAGGCGAGCGTCGCGGAGATTTTTTTCGCGATATGGCCGGACTTGCCCATTCCGGTCACGATCACGCGGCCTTTGACATTAATGAGCAAGTCGAGGGCGCGGGTGAACGATTCGTCGAGACGGTCGGACAACGTGCCCACCGCCGACGCTTCGATTTGAAGAAGGCGGCGGGCGATGGCAAGCCCTTCGAGCCGCGCCGGTGACGAAGCCGCCGGATCAGTATTTGTCATGCAGCATATCCTCCAAAGCGGAATCCCATTGACCGGTGGCGGCGAGCCAGAGATCGAGGAACTGGCGCACCGCGCCGCCTCCGCCGGGGTAATCGAGAACGATGTCCACGCGGGCGAGCACCGCCGGATGCGCGTCTTTGGGCGCGGCGGAGATTCCGGCGCGGGCGATCAGGGACAGATCAATAACGTCGTCGCCGATGTAGGCTACGGCCGATGACGGCAGGCCTATGCGCCGGAGGATATCCTCGAACACCGGGATTTTATGGGGGACGCCGAGGTGGATTTCATCCATCCCGAGGTCCTGACAGCGCAGGCGGGTGCCGGGGGAATTGCGGCCGGAGATCACGCCGGTGCGCAGACCGTAATTGCGCATCCAGAAGAGGCTGAGGCCGTCGCGGGTCGAGAAGGATTTGATTTCGATGCCTTCGTCACTGAGATAAATCAGTCCGTTGGTTAGAACGCCGTCCACATCGAGCAGCAGCAGGCGGATATCGGCCAGCTTTCGACGCAGATCGTGAGGTAGGTCGTCGAGATTTTTCACGGAAATCCCTGAAAATGCAATCGCCTCTCGATGGAGGGGTACACTTTTTGCTTGTTATAGCTAAAGATAAGGCATAGTCAACGGAAAGTCAAGAGCTTGTGAGAGTGGGACGTGACAATGCCGGTGAAGTATAACAATTTGTGACCACACGTTTTGCGCATGAAGACACCGTGGACTTGCCGGTGTCGCGTAAGAAACACCGCACGAAAAAGGGGAGAAGTAGACGGTGGACAGGGGACAACCCTGATTGTTTGCCGAAGCGGAGCCGGACTGTGGACTCCAAGCGTAGGTTTTGCCTTGATTTTGTGGCGCGCGACCATTACTTTACGGTATGGGTCGGAAACAGTTTTTCAAGATGCTCCTGACAGCGGTCGCGCTGACCAGCCTATGCTGTCTTCTCCGGCAAGGAATGGCGGGCGAGCGCGCGCCGTTGCCGATCGAGATCGTGAGCCTTGCAGAAGCCCGCAACAGTCTCGATCAGGCCACAGACACGCTCCGGCACGATGACAACAGCCCGACCTACGCGTTCCGCTTTCCCGATGCGTACGGCGATGACTGGCGCAATCAGAGGTTTATCGCGAACGAGGCGGTGACGATTCAGGGAGTGCTGTTCGCGTTTCCGACGCGCCATTTCGCGCAGTGGACGTCGGGCACGCCGGACTTGATCGTGCGGCTGTGGCCGATGGGCGAGGATTCGTTGCCGGTGGCGGGAGGCGAATGGCTGACGGACACGCTGGCGTTCGGCGAATGGTCGGCGCATGTGTTTGAACTCGACTCCGTCTGGACGGGCGACTCGACGCAGTTCGTGTACGCGGACATTGCGGCGGCGAATGTGGAACTCGACAGCGGAGAGTGGTTTCACGCGGGCTACTCGGCGGCGCTCGACGCGGGCGACTCGCTGGCGATTCTGGCCGACGACGGAATTCCCGAGACGTCGTACGCGAGCGAGTGGTGGGACGGACGGTTTCTGAGAATGTGTGACGGCTGGCGGGGCGTGAATTTTTTCATCCGCGTGATCGTGCAGTCGGATACCGGACTTTATGCGCTACGTCCGGGGGGAATGGCGGAAAGTTTCTCGCTGTGCTCGGTGTATCCCAATCCGTTCAACGGCCGCGCGACGATCACCTTTGAGGCGGCAAGACCGGGAGCCGTCCGGATCAGTGTGTTCGATCTGCTCGGGCGGGAGCGGATGGTGGTACTCGATGCTCCGCATGTTTTCGGCGTGCAGAGAATGACTTTCGACGGAAGCTCGCTCGCTTCGGGAAAATATTTTGTGCGGATTTTGATGCCGGACAGCAGATACACGGTGCCGGTGGTGTTGGTGAAGTAGAATTCCGCTCTTAGTCCCCCCGCAAGCAGGGGAAAATAAGAAAAGGAATGAAGTGGACGTAAACGAAAAATTCGTGAAGTGGCAGCCGTCACCCTTGATGGAGTGGGCGAAAGAGAGTCATCCGGCCGACGCGCTTTCGCTGGCGGTGAGCGGCGTGTCTTCGATCAAGGATATCGGCGAGATTCCGGGCGGACCGTTCGAGGCGCGGGTCTGGGGACGCAACTACTTCGGACACGAAGGGCTGAAAACGCGGATCGCCGCGATGTACGGCGCGGCTCCCGAAAATATTTTGATCGCGCAGGGAGCCAGCCAGTGCAATTTTCTCATGGCGGGCGCGCTACTCGCGGGCGGGGGAACCGCGATCGTGGAAACGCCGGTCTACGAACCGATTCTGCAGGCGGTGGAGGTCTGGGCCGACCGGGTGATCCGGCTACCGCGGCGCAAAGAAAACGGATTTCAGCCCGATCCCGACGAACTGCGCGCGCTGCTCACGAAGAACACCCGGTTGATCGCGCTGACGGATCTGCACAATCCGACACAGACCGCGCTGGACGCGGAACGCCGGACGGCGATCATTGCGGTGGCGCGCGCGGCGGGCGCACGGGTGATGATAGACGAGGTCTTTCTGCCGATGATCCGGCGCGATCATCGCACTCACGGCTATGCGGATGGTGCGATCTCGAACAACGGGTTGGACAAATCGTGGGGGCTGGACGCGTTGCGGATCGGCTGGGCGGTGGGGCCGGCTGACGTAGTGAATCGCGCCTACCGATTGAACAATCTGCTGGGCGTGAATCAGCCGTTTCTGACCGAGGATTTGGCGGATCGGATTCTCGGCAGCGAACACGCGGTGAAGTGGATGATCGCGCGCGCAGATCAAGCGGCACGGACGGGGCGCGCGCTGTTTGATGAGTTTGTCTCCGCGACGCCGGAAGCAGCGTGCATTCCGATTCCCGGCGGGATTAATGCCGTGGTGGAACTGCCGCGAGGAACGGACGACCGAAAATTCGCGGAACGGCTGCTCGCGGAAGAAAACACGATCGTGTTTCCGGGAAGCTTTTTTGAATATTCGGGAGCGCTGCGCGTCAGTTTCGGCGGGATCGAGACCACCACGCGCGAAGGACTTCAGCGACTTAGCCGAAGGATCAAGACGTGGCGATGAGCGGACAACACAGACGGATCGTTCTGTTCCTGATGGTGCTGTGCGCGTGGACGGCGACGGCCACGGGCGGCACGCGCTGGTCGCGTGAGGTTATCGTGAAATGGCGCGAGCGGCCGACGTTATTGGACAACGACCTATTACCTCAGCCGGCGCGGGGATATGTCACAGGAATTCGCGCGGCGCTGTCGATTACCGAGCACACGCCCGCGGGACTCGAACGGATTAGCGTGATTGAAGTCTGCGATTCGCAGGACGTGGCGGCCGTGGTTTCCATGCTGCACGATGATCCGCGCGTGGAATACGCCGAACCGAGAATGCTTCGTTATATAGACGGCGGCTCGGCGGGCGGAGCGCGAGACCGCGACGGCCCGCTGGACGCAGTACCCAATGATCCGTTCTATGGTCAGCAATGGGGACTCGCGGCGATCGAGGCGGAGGCGGCGTGGGACATCACGCGCGGTGCTCCGTCGGCGGTCATCGCCGTGCTCGATCTGGGCGTGGACTTCACGCATCCCGAACTCACTCACTGCCGCTGGGAAAACGCGGCGGAGATCGCCGGCGCGACAGGCGTGGACGACGACGGCAACGGCCACGTGGACGATCTCTACGGTTGGGATTTCATGGACGACGACGGCGAACCGTGGGGCGAGTTGCTCGACGGCGACGAAATGCACGGCACGCACGTATCGGGACTCGCGGCGGCGGCGCGCAATAACGGCATCGGCATCGCCGGACTGGCTCCGGACTGCAAGATCATGGGCGTTCGCGTCGGCGCGCACGGCGAGATTCCCTACGGCTACGAGGGGATTTACTACGCCTGCCGCACGGGGGTGAGAATCATGAACTGTTCGTGGGGCGGCTCCCACGAAAGCGCCTACGAGCGGGACGTGATCCGTTACGTGACCGAGCAGGGCTGCGTGGTGGTGGCCTCGGCGGGGAATTCCGCCAGCTCAGCCGAGCATTATCCGGCGGGAATCGAAGGCGTGCTTAGCGTGGCGGCGTCGCAGATTGGAGACTTCGCCGCGTCGTTCACGCAATACGGGCCGTGGGTGAAAATCTGCGCGCCGGGCGTGGCCATGCTTTCGACCATCAATACCGCCGGCGGCGGTCACAGCTACGGCACGTGGCAGGGGACGAGCATGTCGGCGCCGCTGGTCGCCGCGACGTGCGCGTTGGTGGCGAGCCGCTTTCCGGAGATGGACGGACGGCAGATCATGGCGCGGGTGACGGCTTCGGCCGATCCGATTGACGGACGCAATCCCGATTATGCGGGACAGCTTGGGCTGGGGCGCGTCAATGCCTGGCGCGCGCTGTGTGACTCGCTGCCGG
>JAQTRJ010000018.1:8421-14016 GCA_028711875.1 bacterium
CAGCGCGACGACCTATGAAGAGATCACCGGCAACGGCGACGGACGGATTCGCGCGGGCGAAACCGCCGAGGTGCGCGTGTCGGTCTATAACGACGGAACGCACACCGGAGCGGCGGTGGGCTGGGTGACGACGAGCGCGACGGACGCGAGCCTGCGCAATCCGCTGCTGCTCTATGACGATCTGGCTCCGGGCGGGCCGCACGAAAGCGAGTCGGCGGTGACCGTGGAGCTGCTCGCGAGCGCGCCGCGCGGATTGTTTCTGCCGCTTGCGATAGATTTTCTTGACGCGGCCGGACGGCTGTCGGGGCGGGCGGTGACGACGGTTTATCTGGACTCAACCTTCGTCTGCATCGGCAACGGACGGCTCGATCTCGGTTTCGCGGAAGACGGCTCGCTGGGGTATTACGACCGTGAACGCGATCATTATTTGGGCTGCGGATTGCGGACATCGGCGTTGTCCAATGCTCTCTATCACGGATCGTTCGTGCTGGCCGCCGACGGAATCGTGCAGGACAATGCCTACGGCAACGCGCAGCTCAATCGCTACGACTGGGGCGCAGTGACCGACAGCGTGGCGCGGCTCGTGCCGAGCGAGCGCGCCGACGTGGAAGCGCGCGCTTCGTTCGAAGACCGGCGGGCGGAGCCGCGGCTGTTTGCGCGGGTGGACGCGGCGGTTCTCGGCTGGCAGGGATCACCGCAGGACGGTTTTCTGATTCTCGAGTACGTCGTGGAAAACCGCTCGGTCAATCCGTGGAATGAGGTCTACGCGGGCTTGTTTCTCGATTGGGACATCGAGCCGTCGTCGAACAACACGGCGTTTTTTGACGACGCGGCGGACATCGCGGCGGTGCAGGCGATCGGCGCGCGTCATCCTCTGGCGGGGATCGCTTCGATTCGCGACGCATGGAGCAGCTTCTACGTGATTCACAACGAGAACGAAATCCACGCGCCGTGGGACGATCAAGACCCGCTTTCGGGATGGACGGACGAGCGGAAATGGCAGATTCTTCAGAGCGGAATTCAGACGCCGCCGGAGGACGCGACGGACTTGAGTTTTCTGATTGCGGCGGGACCGCTGACCATAGCGGCGCACGAGACGCGCACGTTCGCGTTTGCCCTCGTGAGCGGAAATCATCCCGAAGACCTTATCGCACAGGCGGCGGCGGCGCGGGCGAACTATGCGGGACGCACGAGCCGACCGCGGGACGAAACCACGGCGCTCACGGTGCGGGCGGGGCTGTATCCGAATCCGCTGGCGGCGGGCGAACCGTTGCGGCTGGTGCTGCCGGAAGCGGCGGAAGCGACGGTTCGAATCTATAATCTTCTCGGACAGCAGGTGGTCGAGACACAGCGGATTACGGCCGGGCCGGACGGCGCGCGGCTGGACGCGGTCGTTCCAAATTCCGCCAGCGGATTGCTGTTCTATACCATCGAGTCGAAGGCCGGGAATCTCTCCGGCAAGCTGTTGTTGATCAGATGAGCGCGGCCGCGATCAAGCGGCCTCAGGGACGGAGACGAAGACCATGGATCACCGGGTGAAACAACTCTTGTGGGCGGCGCTGGCGGCGACGGCCCTGCTGATCGCGGTCAGCGGTCACGCCCAGGACATCACGCCGGAAGGCATTGGACTGTCGCGCCAAGCCACCGTCCGCGACACGCTGGTCGCGGACGGCGACAGCGTGTTCCTGATCGTCTCCTTTCAGGCGGAATCCGGTTGGACGGTGGCCGGTTTGGGCATGAGCGCCCAGGAGTTCCACCAACTTCGGTTGCACGCCTACGCGACGACCGCTCCCGCGGGGACGCCACTCCAGACTTTCACGGTGACTGTGAATCCGGGGACGGTGGAGATTGACACGTTGGCCGATCCGCCGACTTTGCGCTCGTACTTTCCGCTGCCGCTGATCGTCACCCCGCGCATCAAGTCGCTGCAGGTGGAGCTGGCTTTGTGGGCGCGCAACGCGGAAGGCGACGTGGTGTTCAGCGATCCGTACACCAGCCGCGCGGCGGTGAGCGGGGCGCTGCCGCTGAACAATCCAGTGGACACGCTGCACGCGACGTATTTGCGATTTGAAGATACTCGCACCTATCCGCCGGTGATTCTCAGCCCGGCCGCGAATTCGGTGATTCCGCGGATCTTTTCCGTCATGTACAGCCAACCGGAAGAGGCGGCGCCGGGTTCGCTGACGCTGAGCTTTCTCAACACGCAGAGCCAGAACCTGACGACCCTCTATCTGCGCAATGTCAATCCGGGAGCGCAGAAGACCGTTCTGTTGGATGCGACGTCGCTCATCAATCTCTTATATATTGATTCGCTGTCCGGGGCCACGGCGCTGGCGCACGGGGAGCCTTATCGGATCACGCTCACGTATCGGGATATCAACGGCAATCTGCCGGCTTCTTCCGTTGTTGATCACGTTCGCGTGGACCGGCTGACCGAGCGTCCGGTGCTCTTGTCTCCGACGGCGAACCAGACGCTGCCGCGGCGCTTCGACGTGCGATTCATTCAGCCGGAACAGGCGGCGGCGGGTTCGCTGACGCTGACCTTCGTCAATCAGGCCAGCGGCACGGAATCGCCGCATGTGCTCTACGTGAGCGATCGGCAGGCGAGTTCGGAAAAACTCATCACGCTCGACGGGCTGGGGCTGTTCGATCCCATGACGATGGATTCGCTGACGGGCGGCGACAGCCTGCAGCATCAGGCGGCCTACCGGCTGATCGTCAGCTATCGGGATACGCTGAGCAATCCCGCGGCCAGCGATTCCATGTCGTCGCTGCTCACGGTGCTGCGGACGCCTCCGCCTACGCTCTATGAGCCGCGCGCCGGAACGTCACGCAGCGATTCCACGTTTCCCTTGACCTATCGGCTGGACGTGCACGCCGACACGGTGTGGCTGGTGTTCGAGGCAGATACGGCGTCAGCCGTGGTGGATTCGCTGAGTCCGCATATTCTTCGGCTAATTCCCGAAGTGGCGCGAGGCGGACTGCACGACTATTCCATTGATGGAACGGCGCTGGACCGGAGCGTGTACGTGGCGGAGAGCAATCACGGTTCGAACGACCGGCTGAAGGCACAGACGATCTATACCGTGCGGCTGGTGGTCGGGGACACCCTGGGCAACGACAACGTGTTCACGGAAAACTATGGCTATGTCTGGCCCAACGATCTCGCAACTCTGCCGCCGGTTCTGATGGAGCCGCGCAGCGGACAGCGAATCGGGGAGACGTTCCCCGTTGCGTTTCGGATCCTCGAGACGGTGCGGCCGGGAAGCGTGTACATCCGGTTGCAGACCCTCCAGTCGAATGCGGATCCGGGTTCTCCGCACCGGGTCTACCTGCGCGACATCCCGCCTGGGGTGACCCGGGTGACCTTGAACGGTCTGGGACTTCATTTTTCGGAGCTGACCGACAGCGTGACCGGACCGGGGACACCCGAGCAGAACCGGACGCTGGTCCACAACGTCCAGTACATCGTTCGTGTATTCTATCAGGATTCTTTAGGCAACGCGGAAGCAGGCACGGTGGGCGCTTTCGCTCGGTACGACATTCGGACGGAGCCGGTGGTGATTTCCACGCCGCAAGCGGGCGATACGCTGCCGCGCGTCAATCTGCCGGTGCGCTTCCGACAGGACGAGCCGTCGCTGCCGGGGAAGCTGCGGATCACGTTTGCACAGTCGGGCGGCTACGAGACCGATCCGGGATCGCCGCATAGTCTGTATCTGACGAACACGGACGCCGACACGGGGAAGCTGGTGATCGTCGAGCCATCCGCGCTGTATGCCAGCAGCGGAATTGACTCGGCAACGGGCGGATCGGAGCTGCTGCCGCGCGCCATCTATCGGCTGACGATTGACTATCAGGATACGCTGGCGAACGCCGGGGCCGCGACGACGGTGGACAATCTGGTCTATGGCAGTGGAGCGGTGGTGCGGGCGGCGGGGGACGCGGTCAGCAGCGGGATCATCGTGCCGGGCGAGCCGCGGTTGTTCGCGTTCTGGCTGGGCTTGCGAACGGACGGCGGCACCAGCGTGCTGCGGGCGCTGCGCTTCACCACACTGGGCGACGCACAGGCCTCGGATTTGACGTTATCCGAAACGTCATTATGGCAAAGCGTGGACACGCAGTTCGTGGAGACCGAAGACGCGCGGATCAATTCGCTCGACCGGTTTGCAGACGGGGAACTGACGTTCGATTCGCTGGCGTTGAACCTGACGCCGGAGGAGACGTTCCTGTTGGTGACGCTGGCCTTTCCGAGCACGGCGAATCCGAATCACCGTCTGGGACTCCAGCTTGCCGGGCCGTCAGCGGTGGATTGCGGAACGGATCCGGTCCTGGCGACGTCGTGGCCGATGGGAGCGGAAGACGTGGCGCTGGACGTGCAATTGACGTCGTTTGCGACCGAGCAGGATACGCTGTTCGGTGCGTTGCGGGTGTGGTGGATCGTGGCTTCGGAGTCGGACAACGCGGGATTCATTCTGTCGCGCCGCGCCGCGGGCGAAGATGATTTTCAGGACATCGCAAGCTATGCTACGTCGGCCGATCTGGTGGGACGGGGCACGAATCCGTCGGCGTCGCGCTATCAGTATATAGATCAGGGTTTGACTCCGGGCGCGACGTATTTCTATGCGCTGCGGGCGGTGTCGTTCTCGTTTCATGAGCAGATTTTCGATGCCATTGCCGAGGGAACGCCGCGTCTGCCGCCGAACGATTTCATTCTGGGCGAGGCCTATCCCAATCCGTTCAATCAGGACGTGACGTTCCGCTACGTCGTTCCCTACACGGCCGAGGTCAAGATCATCATCTATGACGTGCTGGGACGGCAGCAGCGCCGTCTGGTGCACCGCGTGCTGGCGCCGGCGGAATATCTCGTCCGTTGGGACAGCCGCGACGACTATGGACAAACGCTGCCGTCGGGGGTGTATTTCTACCGGATGGAAGCGGGCGGAAGGTTCGAACAAACGCACAAGCTGGTGCTTGTACGATAGCCACGCGAGTCGGACGACACTAACCAGCGCCGCCGCATCCTGCGACTGAGGATGCGGCGGTGCTGGTTCTCATGGCGGGTTGGGTGCGCGCGGTCAACCCGCGCGTACACTCTGGTTATTCCAGCGATTCAGGCCGGCGCCACTCGGCGATCCGAGGAAAAATCTGCGCCAGATGCTCGGGAACGGTGTTTTCGGGGAGAAGATCGGAAAGGAACGGATCACGCCCGGCCTCGCGCATGCATTCCCGGACGAATTGGGCGCAGTGCACGGCGTCGTCGTGATGGAGCGGCCCGCGAAACGCCGGGTCGCGCCGCTCGAGAGCAACCCACGTTTCCGCCAGCCCAGAGACACGGTAGGTGTAGCCGCCGTGCAGGAATTGATGGACGCGCCGCTGAACGGCGGTCAGTTCCGACGGAGACAGACCCGGATCGAGCACGATCGCCTGATTGACCGCAGGGTGCGCCCATTTGTAGATGGGATTCTCCTGCGGCCCGTTGGGTCGTGGCCGAAATCCCGGGAATGGAACCTGCAAGTCGCTCTCGGCGATCCAGGGCACACCGTGGCGCGGCTGAAGGAAGAGAAAGGTGTGTGCCCACGGCGAAGGCTGATGATC
>JAQTRJ010000286.1 GCA_028711875.1 bacterium
ACCCGATAGGAACGCGCGCCGAGAATGGAATCCCACACCAGATTCACCGCCTGCGAATCCCACGTCACAACCACCGTCGGCGCTCGCAGTCCGCCGCAGACTTCCTGCACGAACCAGCCGTAGCCTTCGGGAGTGACGGTGATGTGGTCCTGATTGACGGCCGGAAAATAGAGCGTGTCGAAGGGAGTGAGTGCGTAGAGATCGGGCGCGCCGGCGATATCGAAAAACGGATCACTCACCGCTAAATCAAGCGAACTGATCGTGGGAATGAAGCAATGACTGGAGTACAATGCGATAATATCGCCGTTTGGCGCTTCCACCGAGTCCATTTCCAGCATGGTCGGCCGCGCGCCGCCGGGCGCGTTATCCCACGACCAAGTCGGCGACACGGTCACATTCAGATATTCATCCGGCAACGGCCAAATTAAATTGATTTCTCCCTGAAAAATGCGCTGCGACTGAGTGTTGTGCAGTGCCCAGACGTTGCCGGTAATATCCAGAAGAAAACTGCGGTACTCGTACCGAATGAGCTGCGCACCGGGCGAGAATCCCGCGCCCTGCAGCGCACCGCTGCCGTTGGCCACAGCGACGAGCCGCGGCTGCGCGGGATAGCCGCCGAGCTGCGCGAGTTCGCTTTGAAACGCCGTAAACAACGGATCGGGCTGGGCCGTTCCCGACGCGGGACTGGTGAAATGCGACACGAGCATCTGCCGCGCCGCCGCGGAGTTCAGCGCGTCGCGCAGGAAGGCGGCATCGGCGGACTGATCGGCGAAGAAATCCACCCAGTACTGAATACCCAGCGGTATGTTCGCTCCGCGATGCGGTGAGTCAAAGGTGAGCAGCGTGCTTACCGAGTGCGGCAACGCATTCGTTTCCATGTAGGAAAGCGCATAACGGGTGACCAGACCGCCCATACTGGCTCCGATGAGCGGCCACGTCCGCTCGGAGCCGACCACGTTTCGCACGGAATCGAGCAGCGCCGCCAGCAGCATGGCGTTGGCCTGAATGGGCAGCGTGGACTCTGCGAAGTTGAGTACGACCGCGTCGTAGCCCATCTCGCGCATGGTCTCGATGAGATTTTCCTGATTCAGCAGATCGTAGAGTTCATCCCAATTCATGCTGTTGTCGAGATCAATACCTTCCGCCACCACCACGGGATTAGTCAGCGCGGTGTGTTGATCGGACAGATACAGATAGGCGTCGCCCGCGGCATAAACGCCCTGATAGGGAAGGCTCGCCGCCATCGTCCAGGTGATCGTAGGATCGGGAGCGTCGAGGCTGCGCACGTCGAAGCCAAAGCGCGCGTGGCGCCAGACACCGTCGCTCTTCTGAATTCGCAGATGAATCGTCTTGCGCCCCGCTTCGTGATAACGCACGTCCGTAGCGCCGCTCGGATTCACGGCGCGCATTCCCAAACCATCGTTGAAATCGGCTTCGATCCGAGTCACGGTTAGCGGATCGTTCGAAAAATAGAATGCGTTCATGTTGAACTGAAAAGAAACGCGCGCGCCGCGGTAGGTCCACTCATTCAGCGCAGCGGCAGCCGTCACTTCCTGTTCGATAAGAGCATCTTCGCGAACGGAAACAATCTCGCCGTTTTCGGTAACCCAGATATCCTCAGATGCAAGACCAGGACGCGCCCGGTGCAAGCGATAATCCTGAATGACGACGGGATAAACGCGCAGTTTGGCATAATGGCGGGATAGCGCGCGGAACTCGGTTTGCGACGGCAGCGCCAACTCCCCGAGCGACGCACGATGGAGTTCGTGAGCGATCTGCAGCCAGTCGCCGCGCGAGGCAACGGCCGCCGTGTCGCTTCCGTCGAACCGCTCGATATGTGAGATCGGCAGCGCGAGATCGTAGAGGATCCCGCTGGAAATCGGACTCTGCGCGAGGGTTCCGTAGTGCGCCGTGAGACGCGCGGCCAAATCGCGCGCATACTCCGGCAACGTTCCGGCGGCGGCGCTGCCCGCAAGCAGACAACAACTCATCCACATCAAACGGATCTGCCATCTCATGTCTGTTCTCCGGTCATGTGAGCGCTATATTTCTCATCTATTCCGCTATTTCACTGCCGCTGATGGCGTGACACCCGATTCCCGCCCGCAGGGTGTCGTCCTGTCATAGAGCAGGACGTCAATAGGTTTCATACGTAAAGCCCAGGGATTCATCCGCACCAATTCATTGACTCGAACGGTTCTTCGCAGATTCCCGCCGCTCGCGAGCACCCGGCGGACAGAATCACGCGGCACTTTTTCATCGAAATAGGAAGTGACCAGCCAAATGCGTTGGGCGCGTTCGGCAATCCTCCGCACGTCATCCAGCGACCTGGCCTGCTCCACGGGCAGCAAATCATTCTGCGGAAGATAGTACGTCAGCATCCGGCTCGACCACCAGGGATTCATCAGCACCACGTCACCGGGCTGCGCTGCCGAGCGGATGACCTGCGCCGTCTCCCGCCACGGCTCTTTGTCCACGAGCGTATAGTAAGCATAAAGGGGAACGGTATGCAGCAGCGCGAGCGGAATCAGAATCCACCGCCGCCACCGGATCGGAAGACGCGCGATCAGCCACGCCAGCAGCAGCACCACCCCCGCCAGCGCTCCGATCGTGTAGCGAGGACGATAGACGGGAGTCAGAACCTGCGAGGTGATCCACGGCAGGAGAACCAGTCCAATCGGGATGGAAAGCAGCGCGATCAGCTCGCGAAAATCATCGCGCAAAGTCCGGCGGTGCGCGACCAGCAGAGCGAGAATCAGCGCGGCCGCGAGTACACTCAGCAGCGGCAGCATGAAGTATCCCCGGACGGTAATCGCCAAATCAGCCAGAGTCGGCACGCGGATCCACGTCGGATTGCTGTATCCCTCGCCCTTGATGAAGAAATGCTTTCCGAATCGAAGAAGCTGGGGACTGTAGAGAATGAGAATGGCGACCGCGCACTGGCGAATTCTGCGGTGATTTTCATGCAAGGCGGGAAATCGCGGCGAGCCGCGTAATGAGAAATACATTCCCGCGTGAATCGCAAGCAGAAACGGACCATAGGGATGGGCATACAGCGCCGCCAGTGTGGAGAACACGTAGCCGCCCGCGTCCCGTGCGGATCCGCGCTGGCCCAGCCGGGCCGCGAAGTAGAACGAACCGATCGCCGCCAGCAAAAACAGCGAATAGGGACGGGCTTCCTGCGAATAGTGGATCGCGTACGGATTCAGCGCCATCAGAAGCGCGGCGATCAGTCCGGTGCGTTCGTCGCACAGGACGCGTCCCAATCCGTACATCGCTGCCACCGCCAGAATGCCATAGATCGCCGCCGGCCAACGCAGCGCGGCTTCCGAATATCCGAACAGATTGCACCACGCCTCGCTCAGCCAGTAGAACAGCGGACCCT
>JAQTRJ010000287.1 GCA_028711875.1 bacterium
TGCGGGGGACACGAACAACCAAAGATGACTCCGGTCAGGCTTCTTCTTTCTACCTTTAGTGGTCCTTTTCCCGCGACAAGTCTATATTCTTCTTCATAACCCCATGCAGATGCCTTGCTTGTTAAGAATCTGCTCGATATCGTTTCTTTGGTGTCATGAACACCAACTGTGGGATACTCATTGCAATAGTTCACCATAAAAAGATTGGCGAGGTTCTTGTCTCTCTCGGAATCATACTCGACGCACACTCCTTTATGCCCATCCGCATAGTGCGACCACATTGGTATGGAATCCCACACGCGACTGAAGCAACACACACCAATTTTGCTTCTCATTTCATCAAAGATTCGCTGAAACAACTTTTTGGCATAATCTGGATCATTGTGAATCTGTCGATCATCAATATAGTGTCTAATCAATTCTTCTTTGCTCACATGAGTGTTCTCTCCTACTGGAAGAGTATTCGTGAGAAAGGCTCGCCATTCTTCTTTTGTTCCAAATGGATTCATGCTTAATTGGCAATCATATGGATCATTCAAATCTAGTGGTGAAGAAAACCATATTGTGCTATCGCGAATCGCAGAGAGCGTATAGTCATCAACACACCGATACTTGTACAGTTTCATAATCTAATCCTTGCACCAATGCCTGTATCTTTTCGGCAAGGCGATAAAGAGCATTTCCCTCAAAATCGTAGGGTAGCAATACCCTGCTCACGTGATAACGCGATACTCTTGAGATAATCAGGAAAGATTTCGCACCAGATGAACGAATTGAGTCCTTGACACATGAAGACGGATGCCTCTGCGCAAGTGCGTACAGCTGTACGGGCGTCCAGAATCTCAACACACTGCCGGGTGAAACGACAGTGGGCGGGGTGCAGGCAACCGACACCGCAAGGCGGGCACGATGAATCGGCCCCTACGACTATGTCATTCTGGACACCGCGCGGTCCCACACGCCGGAGCATGTGGGCTAATGATCTTTAGGTGCGGGCGTCCAGAATCTCAAAGCGCTGCCTGTAAGATTATAACGGGCGGGTTGCATACGCCAACCCGCCCCGACAGGCAAACTGCCGTTTGCATCTACGAGACACAGCAAGCTGTGTCGCTACAAGCGGGCGATGCAATCGGCCCCTACCACGCAGGTCCATGCGGCGCTACGCTCTCATTCATCCTTCAACCCTCCCCTTCTATTCCCCCCATGCAATGGGGGTAAAGTTATCGCACGCAGCGGGCGCGGAGGAAGAGAGTTTGCCCGCGCGTGACTTCGATGGGCGGGAAGTCGTGGCGGAAGAGCACGCCGCCGAGATCGTCCTGAAACACCGCGCGGAGTTCGTGCGTGCCCGGCGGAAGAGAAAAATCGGCCACGTAGATACGGTCGGGCAGGGTTTCCCACGAGCGCGTGTCGGCCGCTTCGGTGGCGGCACCCGCGATGTTCACCGCCGCGCCCAGCACGTCGCCCAGCCATCGGTCGTTCTTCTTGTCCCCTCCCACTTGCTCCGCGGCTTTCGTGGCGGCGTATTTGATCAGCGCGCGCGTGACGGCGCGAGCGAGAATCGCCGGCATACGGTCGGAAAGATCCTGCCGCAGAATCGCCGAGAGGCTCGTGGCAAGTTCTCCGGAAAATTCTCCGCCCTCCGTGTCGCGCACCACCACATCATGAACGCCCGAGCCGACGTACTCGCCCGAATAATAGGGCAGCGCGACCCGCAGGAAATAATCCACCGTCACGTTGTCATCCTGATGATAGCGGCGCTCGCCAACGCGATACGCGTACTCGTCGCGCGCCTCGTCGTTGTCCCACTTATGCGGATCGTTCTTATAGATCGGCAGCATGATGTTCTCTTCGAGAATCGGCGGGGCAAGTCCGGCCTCGCAGATCACGATCACCCGCCCGTCGTCGGGATTCATCGCCCGATCGCCGCAACGTTCTTCGAGCGCCTTTTCCGATTCCTCGTGACCGACCTTCTTCACCGCGGCGAGCGTCACCGGGCAGAGAAACGACGGCTCGGGCACGCCGTAGAAATCGGCGTAGATTTCACCCGCGCGCGCGTACGAAATCCACGCGTCGTTCGTCTGCCCGAACGCGTCGTAGAGCGCGCCCGAAAAATATTGCAGAAACGCGTCGTCCTTGTAGCGGTGTTTGCTCTCGCGCGAATTCACTTCGAGATAATGCGCGATCGCCCGGCCTTCCACGGTCGCGGACTCCAGACTGTTCTGCGCGAGAAATCCGAGACCGCGATAGTAGTGGATCATCGCCTTGTCGAAGACCGTGCCTTGATAGGCGCGCACGCGATCCGAGAGCACGACGCCCGCCGCTTCGCGGGACAGACTCTTGGTCTCGCGCTCTTCGGCCAGACGCTCGGCTTCCTCCAGCACGCGGAACGACGTCGCATAATCGCCGGCCTCGAACGCGAGCAGACCGAGATTCAAAAGCTCGTCCACGCGCTCGGTTTTCGCCGTCTTCTGCTGATACGTTTCATACGCCTTCTGAAATGACGACGACGAAAGTTCGCCGCGCACCTGCGTCATGAGCTGCGTGCGCGGCCCGGCGCAAGAGGCGAGCAGCAGCCCAAGCGCGAGGACGAACGGAAGCAACGATGAACGATGAGCGATGAACGAATTAGGACAAAATTCATCCTTCATCCTTCCGCCTTCATCCTTGCTCATGGCTTGTACGGCTTGCGGGCGATGTACTTCTTCAGTTTCTTCTGGCCGATCCAGACTTTTTCGTTTGTCTGCAAGTCGGTGAGCGTGAGATCCACCTGATAGAAGGCGACCTTTTCTTTGCCTTCCTCGTCGGTGATCTTGTTCATCTCGCCGATGAGCATGTAATCCGCGCCGAGTTCCATGCCGAATTCCTTCACCGTCTCGGGCGACGCATTGGCCTGCTGATCGGCGCGTTCTTCGCGCACGCCTTCACGCTCGTCCGGCTTAGCCACCACTCGCACGTTGCCGCTGTTGACGAACGCGCGCTCGATGTCGCCGACGAACGTGCCGGTGGCGATGTGCTCGTCGGTCAGATTCTTGATCGCGCCGACGATGACCGCCGGATTCTTGCCGTTGTCGCGCAGGAAATTGGCCAGCCACGGACGGGACTGTGCGTCGGTAATCATCTCTTCGGCCACGAGTCGGCTGTCGGTATCGTTCCAGTTGCCGGAAAGGTCAATCGTCTCGTTCGTGTCCACGCGCGAAATCGTCTTCTTGCTCGAGCAGCCGCTCATGGCGACCATCACACAGAGCAGGCAGATGGCGAGGAGCTTCAGATAGTTCACGGGTAACTCCTTGAAATGGTTGATATTGTTGGATTGGATTGTTGCTTCAACAGAGGAAAGATAGTAGCTTTACGGCACTTTTTCAATCGGACACGAAATCGCCCTGCGAGTTGAAAATGTCGTAA
>JAQTRJ010000288.1 GCA_028711875.1 bacterium
TTCTCTTGACTTTGACGCTTTCACATATACCTTTCATTGTCATCACCCGATTGCCAATGCCCGCCCGCACTCGGCTTGTTTTCCTTTGATACAAGATCATTCGAAAGCACGTCCAACCACCGGAGTCTCCCATGAGAGTCAACACCGCTGTAACGTCCGTGATTTGTTTGTGCGCGTCGCTGGCGCTGGTCGGCGGATGTGGCAAATCGGGCGGGAAAGGATTGACCAAAGGTCTGATGAACAGTCACGAGAAGGCGGCGCGGGAATATTTTCTTCAGGAATGGGAGAAGAGGTTTCGTTTGTGCGGGGATACATACTATGGATACCCTACATTTGAGAAAGTGGTTTACGCAGTGAAGACTACACCTGCAGAATGGGAAATTTCGCCAATCCCCATTACAAAGATTGACAAAGAAAACCCGATTGTATGGCAGTGCCACCTCGCAGTGACAGCATCAAAGTCAGCAGTTTATCACATTGAAGAAAGAGCCTGGCATCCTTGGTACGAAGGAACATTAGCACTTTTGCCCAAACGACTTTCAGTACCTCTTGTCTATCACATAATTGAAAAGGCGGATTCCTCTCATGGTTTTTCTGTAGCGGAGGCGTATTATAAGAAAGAGAAGCTCGACTTTTATGAACTGAGCTTTCTGAGTGGCCTATTGCCATCCATACAACCCATTGAACATTGCGAAGACATTCCGCCGCG
Source organism: bacterium (assembly GCA_028711875.1). Lineage (GTDB taxonomy): Bacteria > Electryoneota > RPQS01 > RPQS01 > RPQS01 > JAHJDG01. The sequence goes on from JAQTRJ010000288.1 coordinate 710, forward strand.
ATAAGGGCAGGCGCCATTGCCGGTCGGGAGACCGACAACGGCGACGGAAGATGGACACAGCAAGCGGTGTCACTACGGGCGGGCGATGCAATCAGCCCCTACGAGAAAAATCGCTGTCTCAGTTAAGCGGCCGCAATGAATTGTGGCCCTACGAATCGCCTCCATTCTTGTTGTTATTGTCCCTTATCTTTAATGCCAATTCATTGCAACCGCCGCCCCGTCCGTTACCTGAACGGGCCGCGGATTTCGCTTGACTTTTCCCCTTCCCGCGCTTACCTTCTGTAGTCGTCACCGATTTGTCACCGCCCACCTTCTTTCTTCCCATGAATACACATTGCGACGCATTTTCTCGGCAGTTTTCCGCCAGAAAGATGCTTTTTTCAGTGTTTCAGCCTTTCAGAAATTCAGCTTTTTTCAAGAGTAAGGCAGTTCGTTTTGTCAAAAATATTTCCCCCTTTTCTTCATAACCTGAGCTTCTGATTTCCATGTACGCCCTCGAACAACTTCTCGGTCGGGTCAGCGATTTCATGTGGGGGTGGCCGCTGCTCGTGCTATTGGTCGGAACACATCTGTTTCTGACCGTGCGGCTGCGGTTCGTGCAGAGATTTGTTTTTCGCGGAATCAAACTCTCGCTTGAACGGCACAAGGAAGGTGAAGGCGATATCAGCCACTTCGCCGCGCTGATGACCGCACTGGCCGCGACGATCGGGACGGGAAACATCGTGGGCGTGGCGACGGCGGTGGCGGCGGGCGGACCGGGAGCCGTGCTGTGGATGTGGCTGACCGGCGTGTTCGGAATTTCCACCAAGTACGCGGAAGCCGTGCTCGCCATTAAGTACCGCATCAAGACTCCGAACGGCGAGTTCGCGGGCGGGCCGATGTACGCCATCGAGCGTGGCATGAAGCAGAAATGGCTGGCCGTGCTGTTCGCGATCTTCACGGCAATTTCCGCCTTCGGGATCGGCAACATGGTGCAGGCGAACTCGATCTCGACCATGGTGCAGGGCAACTTCGGCATTGATCCATGGATCAGCGGCGTGATCATGACCGTCCTGACGGCGGCCGTGATCCTCGGCGGAATCCGCTCGATTGCGAGAGTCTGCACGGGGCTGGTTCCGCTGATGGCCGTGTTCTACATTTTCGGCTGTCTCACGCTTCTGATCGCGCGCTGGGACACACTCGGCGATTCGATCTCATTGATCGTGAACAGCGCGTTTTCGGGCCACGCAGCGATCGGCGGATTTTTGGGCGCGGGCGTGCGCGAAACGCTGCGCTTCGGCATCGCGCGCGGATTGTTCTCGAACGAATCGGGACTGGGCAGCGCGCCGATCGTGGCCGCGGCGGCGCAGACGAAAAATTCGGTGCGGCAGGCGCTCGTGTCGAGCACCGGCACGTTCTGGGATACGGTGGTGGTGTGCGCGATGACCGGACTCGTAATGGTGAACTCGGGAATGTGGACGGAGGGACTCGACGGCGCGCATCTGACGTCGGCGGCGTTCGAACAGTTTCACGGACTGGGGCCGGTCGTGCTCTCGGTCGCGCTCCTCACGTTCGTGTTCTCGACGATCCTCGGTTGGTCGTACTACGGAGAGAAAGCCGCCGAGTATCTGATCGGAGAACGCGCGGTGAAACCATATCGCTGGCTGTGGGTGGTGATGGTGATGGTGGGATCGGTGGCGTCGCTGAAGATCGTGTGGAGTTTCGCGGACATCACCAACGGACTGATGGCCCTGCCGAATCTGATTTCGCTGATTGCGCTGAGCGGCGTGATCGTTTCGGAGACGCGCACGCATTTGTGGACGGACGAAAAAAGCTGAACGGCTGAAACACTGAAACGCTGAACGGCTCGGGCATTGGCTCGGTCTTTTCCATTCATCCGGGGCGCGTTTTCACGAGCGGCGAGAGGCGGGGCGGAGTTTCCGAAAAGCGTTGCCGTTCAAGCGTCTTCGGGAATGTGTTGCCGCTTATACAGATAGGAACTTGATGTGAAGGAGGAGCGGCGAGTGGGTGATCTGAATTCGATTGACTTGACTCGTGCCGCGCTTTATATTGCTATGACAGATCAAAGCATAGAATGTCCATCGACAGGTTTCGGAAAATTCTGCGAGGAGAGAGCGATGAAGCGGATGCTGCGTGGGTTGGTAATTCTCTTGGTGCTGGCGGGGAGTGCGGTTTTTGGAATGGTGCCATCGGCGGTGAACTATCAGGGCTATCTGACCGATGACGACGGAACGCCGTTGGATACTACGGTAGCCATGACGTTTAATTTCTATGCTTTCCCGAATGTGCTGTTGTGGACGGAAACGCACGCCGCGGTAACGGTGAGCGACGGCCTGTTCCACGTGGCCTTGGGCGAGACCGTTGCGCTTCCCGACAGTGTTTTCAGATCGGAACTGGTCTATTTGGGAATCACCGTGGGATCGGACGCCCAGATGTTTCCGCGCACGGAAGTCCGCTCGGTTCCCTACGCACTGCGGGTCGGAACGGTGGACGGGGCGAGCGGCGGTACCATCAACGGGGGGCTTTCCGTCGGAGGGATCAATTCGCTGACCAATGACGGAGTCTTTGCGGCGGGGAGCGGACACAGCGTCAGCCAAAACGGCGGTTCCATCGCCGGCGGCAACAGCAATACGGTCAGCGGAGTGTACGGTTTCATCGGCGCGGGCGTGGAAAACGTGGTGATCTCGGC
>JAQTRJ010000289.1 GCA_028711875.1 bacterium
CCCGTCGTGTCGGGCAGCGTCACGAGCACCGGATTCCCTGGGCCGGGACTGACCACCAAATCCGCGTGCATCACGGCGCTGGACGGGCTGATGTTGCGCACGCCGACATAGGTGTAATTGCCGTCGTAGTCGCGGCTGTCGGGTGTGCTGCTGCCGCTGAATGTCGTGTTGTTCGTGGTGCCCGGATACGGATCGCCTGGGTCACCCGAGCTGAGGTCCTGCTCAAGTTCCCACAGCCCGTCGGCTTGTTCGATGGCTACCTGATAGTGGCCGCTGCCGGTGTGACCGGGGAACCATTGATCGTCGTTGCCGCTCACGAATTCGTCCACGTGATAAATCAGCAAGCCGTTTCCCGGCAGGGGAGTGTCATAGCCGATCTGTTGCCGGTTTTCGACCAGAAAATACTCGTTGCCCATCATTCCGTCAGTCCACAACCGGAATATGACGGGCTCGGTTTGAATAGCGGGAATTGCCGCCTGCATCTGATACTCCGTCACATTCACCGGCGTTACAAAGCCCATGTCGGTCAGGCTGTAGCCGTCGGGATGCGCGGGAGAATCGCCCAGATCGCCGCCCCACGAACCGCCCGCCATGAGGCTCCATGATCCCAAGCCTTGTGAATCGCCTCCGTAATCGTAAAAATCCGGCACTCCGAATACAGCGTGTCCCATCTCGTGGGCGAATACTCCGCACGTCATATCGCCGTTCCATTGCCAGAACTCGGGTTCCATCGAATAGGGCGAAATCGTCACGCCGTCGGTGTAAATCGGCGTGCGCACCGACCAGGCGTGCGACCAGATATCGTTGTTGTTGCCGGTAAACTCTGCGCCCGGCCCCGAGTGAATGATGAACAATCCTTCCACGTAGCCGTCGCCGTCATTGTCGTAGTGGGAGAAATCCACGACCGAATCCACCGCCTGCACGGCGTCCTGCGTCAGCCGCTGCGCGTTGTGCGGATAAGTGCCGAAGCCGTTCTGACCGTCCACGTAATAGTCGTACGTCTGCGGCGCGCGCCGCCATCCCAGTGCGCTCGGAAAGTGCACGGTGGTCAGCGTCAGGCTTCCATAGGAACACTCGTCGTAGTAGTCATGCAGTGTTCCGATCTGGCTGCCGTAGAGCAGCGTGTCGAAAAAAGCGGGTGAAACATCGGACGTATGATCGCTGAAATCCACCAGAATCGCGATGAGATTGACGTTCTCGTCGAGCGCGCGCCGGCGCAGCCGCTCGATGGTCCGCAATTCTGAGGGAGCGTTCACTCCGGCTGAGCGGATCTCCTGTTCATGACGCAAAAAGAACGGAACGGCGGCTTCACCGGAGCGGATGCGATTCATAAGGTCGGGATGCGGGGGCATGGACAACGCGCATGTCGCGGCGCCCAGAATAGCCAGCGTCATCATCAGCCGGGAAAGAAGTCGGGCTTTCATTCTGAAAATCTCTCGCTTTGGAGTGCAGTGTAACAAAGCAGTGTGGGTACTTCGATCAGCACGGCGATTTATTGCCTTGCTGAATCACGAAAAATCAAAGTAGTGAAATCTGCGCCAAGAGTCAACGGTTTTAGCCGCTTCTCGCGAGAAAACCTCTGTTTATAAGTGTTATATTATCATGCGATAAAGCTGACTGTTTAGACCGTTTGCCGAGAAAAAGCCCGACCGTTGCCGATCGGGCTTGCACTCTACAGAGTCTCTCGGTCGGGTCAGGTCAATGCTTCGCCGACCGCGGCAATCGTACGCTCGATCACCAAATCGTCATGCGCCAGCGATACGAACCACGCTTCGTAGCCGCTCGGTGGAAGGTGAAATCCCGCGGCGAGCATCCGATGGAAAAATTTCGCGTAGCGAGGGTGATCGGCTTGCGACGCGTCCCGCATGTTCCGCACGGGATGGTCATGGAAGAACAACGTGAACATCGAACCTGTGCGCTGCACCTGCGCTGCGATTCCCCTTTCCGCGCAGGCATGTGCAATTCCCTCGGCGAGCCGCCCGGACGAACGCTCCAGTTTCACATACGCGTCGTCGGTGAGTTCCCGCAGCGTGGCCAAACCCGCCGCCATCGCCAGCGGATTTCCGGACAGCGTTCCCGCCTGATAGACCGGCCCGGACGGCGCGATGAGCTTCATCAGGTCCGCACGGCCGCCATACGCCCCCACCGGCAGCCCGCCGCCGATCACCTTGCCGAATGTGGAAAGGTCGGGTGTGATGCCGAACAGTCCCTGCGCTCCGGCAGGATGCACGCGGAAGCCGGTCATCACTTCGTCGAACACGAGCAGCGCTCCGTTCCGATCGCACAGCTCGCGCAGCCCCCTGAGAAAACCCGGCTCGGGCAAGACCACGCCCATGTTGCCCGCCACCGGTTCCACGATCACTGCCGCCACCGAATCCCTTGCGCCAAGAAAAATCCCTTCAACCGCCTCCAAATCGTTGAACGGAGCGATCCGCGTGTCTTGCGCTGCGCCCTTCGTGACTCCCGGGCTGTCGGGAAGTCCCAGCGTGGCCACTCCCGATCCGGCTTGGATCAGGAAGCTGTCGGCGTGTCCGTGATAGCAGCCGGCGAACTTGATGAGGAGCGGCCGGTTCGTTGCCGCCCGCGCCAGTCGAATCGCGCTCATGGTGGCTTCCGTGCCGGAGTTCACGAACCGGATCATCTCCGCGGATGGAACGCGCCGCGTGATTTCCTCGGCCAGTTCGACTTCCAATGGCGAGGGCATGCCGAAACTCGTTCCCCGATCCACGGCGTTGTGCAGAGCTTCAACCACTCGGGGATGCGAATGCCCCAGAATCATCGGCCCCCACGAGCCGATGTAATCCACGTAGCATTTCCCGTCCGCGTCTTCCAGCGTGCACCCGTAGGCTTTCGCGATGAACGGAGGATTTCCGCCCACCGAGCGAAAGGCGCGCACCGGCGAATTCACTCCGCCCGGAAGAACTGTCTGCGCTCGCTCAAAAAGTTTCTCGGAGTTTGTCATAGTGAGAATAAGAATATTGCGATGTGTCTTGCTACCGCTCTTCGCGCAGCCAGGCGGCCGCTTCCGCGGCATAATAGCTCAAAATGAAATCGGCTCCCGCGCGCTTGAACGACACCAGCGTTTCCAGAATGATCCGCCGCCGGTCAATCCAGCCGCGTGCAGCAGCCGCCTCGATCATGGCATATTCTCCCGATACCTGATAGGCCGCCGTCACCCGCGCGAACGTACGCTTCACGAGCGAAAGCACGTCCAGATAAGCGATGCCGGGTTTGACCATGACCATGTCCGCGCCCTCAGCCAGATCGAGCTCGACCTCGCGCAGCGCTTCCCGCGAGTTGGGTGGATCCATTTGATACCCTCTACGGTCGCCGAATTGTGGTGCGGAGCCGACCGCGTCGCGAAACGGTCCGTAATAGGC
>JAQTRJ010000290.1 GCA_028711875.1 bacterium
CATGCCGCTCAATTCGATGGAGGACGTTTTCTCGTCGAAGGACATGCAGCGGCTCGAGGACGCGGTGGTGGAGTGCGTGCAGCAGCGGGAGATGCTGATCGTGCTCGGGCCGCGCGGGGCGGGCAAGACGACCACGATCTATCACACGATGGAGCAGAGTCCGAAGCGGAATCTGCACATCGTGCGGGACATCGGGATCGCGGTCGAGAAGCTGGACATCGAGAACATCATCGAGGCATTGCTGCGGGAAATTCTGATGGCCACGCATTCGACGGAGACGATCAAGAACAGCCGCAACGCCCGGCTGCACCAATTGCGGCGGATGCTGGGCGAGTACAGCAAGATGCACGAGGTGGTGCTGGTGCTCGAGGACGGACACAAGTTCCGGCCGTCCACGCTGGTGAATCTCAAGCGGCTGCGGGAACTGCGGTGGCTGCTCGCAGAGCGGCTGCTGTCGGTGGTGATTTTAGCCCAGCCGCAGATGCGGGGGATTTTGCAGGACTATGAGGAAGTGCTGCTGAGATCGAGCCTTCACGAAATGCAGGGACTCGAAAGCGAAGAGGTTCGGAACTACATCGGATTCCGGCTGAAAAAGGCCGGAGCGAAGTCCGAGGATTTGTTCACCGGCGAGGCCCTGACGGCGATCAGCCGCAGTTTCCACTGGCCGCTCGAGATCAATTACAATCTGTCGCGGATGCTGAAGGAAGCGGCCGAAGTGGGAGACGTGCCGATCAGCGAAGAATTGGCCAATCGCTATTGCCAATCGCAGAGCACGCTGCACAATTTATTTTTACTCAGCGGGATGAGCTATCCCGATTTGGTGCGGGAACTGGGCCGGAAGAAGATTCAGGCCGACCGCGAGTTGGTGCAGCGGGTGATCTATGGACGGGGGACGACCCGGCGCGAAGTGGAAGACGGCCTGCGGCAGATTTTAACCCCGCAGGCGGGGGCCATGGCCGCCCTCTATGATACGATCACTCCCGGATTGACGGCGGAACAGCGGGAGCGGCTGGAGAAGCTGCACGAAGAGATTTTCCAGATGGGCGACCGTTTCGACATGACCGACATCGCCCAGCGCAGTCATCTCAGTCAGCGGCGGGCGTGGGGGATATTGAACGGGCAGGATCTGATCGAGAGCGAACTCACGGCCGTGGAGCGGGCGGTGAAGAGCCTCAGGAAGGCGGCGTGAAGAAGATGCCAAGAAGCCAAGAAGCCAAGAAGCCAAGAAAAGAGAGATTCTTCACTGCGTTCAGAATGACAGCGGGGTTGACATGCCGATACGGGCCGAGAATAGGAAGCGGTATCCGAGGGATTGGAAGGCGATCCGGGAGCGGATTCTCGGTCGGGCGAAGAATCGCTGCGAGTGGTGCGGCAAGCCGAATTGGCAGTTAGTGGAAGTGTCTCCGGAGGGCTGGTGGTACGACCGTCGCGCACACCGCTGGCGCGACGAGCAGGGAAAGATCATGGGGGACGAGGCGGAGACTGTAAAATGGGTGCGAGTGATTCTGACGGTCGCGCATCTCGACCACACGCCGGAGAATTGCGATCCGGAGAATCTGCGGGCGCTGTGTCAGAGATGCCACAACCGCTACGATATCAAGACGCGGGTGAGCGGAAGACTCAGGCGGAAGATGGAAGCGACGGGGACGGAAAACTTGAAACTGGAGACTTGAAACTCCAGCGCGGGAAGGACACAGCAAGCTGTGTCGCTACGGGCGGGCACGACGTGTCGTGCCCCTACGAAAGCAAAGGAGATTCCCATGGCGAAGCGAGGTTGGAATTATCTTCGCAATTCGAACCGCGAACACTGGTTCGTAGACGACAGATCAATCTGCGGCAAATTCATGATCTTTACAACGTCCGCTCCTTTTCGACAGGAAATCCCGGAGGCAGACCAATGTGCGCAATGTGCGAAACGACTGGCGAAACTCCGGGAAAAGAACGATCCGAACGGGCAAGCCAGTAACGAATAATCGCGGGGCAGGGGCAAACGGGAGAACGGGAGAAAGCATAAAGGAGATGCCAAGAAGCCAAGAAGCCAAGAAGCCAAAGCGACCCCCCTTAGTCCCCCCACAGAGTGGAGGGAAAGAAGACAAGCGACCGCCCGCGCGCGGAGGGGGGAAGCAAATCACGAATCGGGGGGAGCTGGAGCACGGATTCGGGCAGCTGGTCGAGGCCAAGCACGCGGTCAACAAGGCCGAGGTGATGCGGGATCAACTCAAGGCCAAGGCCGATCAGGAATTCGACGCCAGCACGGTCAAACCGAAGCAGATTCTGAAGGAACTCGAACCGCCGTGCGAGGGATTCTGCCGCGAACACCGGGACGAACTGTGCGAGCCGGGCAAGAAATCCGCGATCGTGGGGCCGGTGACGATCGAGTTCCGAATGAACCCGCCCAGCCTGATGACGAAGGCGGGCGAGAAGATCGAAACCGAAAAGCTGATCGGCAAAATTCAGGCGCTGGCCAATAAATTGACCGGCAACGAACGCAAGGAATTATTTGCCTGCGTGATCGAGAAGCCGCAGCTCGATCAGGCCGCGCTCAAGAAGTTGCCGGTGACGATTCTCAACCGGCTGGGACTGCGGATTCATCAGGAAGAGCGGTTCACGTGGAAGCCGAACGCGGAACGGTGACCCCATGCAAGGATGAAGGCGGAAGGATGAAGGATGAAAAACTTCAAACCCGAATCCCGGAGCCGGTGTGGGCGGTGATTCGGGCCTTGATGCTGGGGCAGACGCGGACGGGGCTGGCCCGGCTGCGGGAGATCGCAGCGGAAGACGAGTTCCGGCTGACGCACGCCCGGAGAAATCAGATCGCGCGGGTCGAGGCAGTTTTCCAGAGGGAAGCGAAACGATCCGCTTGGCCCGCCGATCTGAGTTCGGCTGACTTGATCCACTGGCGGGGAACGCTGGGCGGACTGCTCGGCGAACTGCCGCTGGCGAGAGTGATCGATGATTTGCAGGCGACGGCGCAAGGGAAGCAGAGCCTGATCTACTATCTATCGAGCGAGGGGGGGAAGCGGGCCAGCCGGTGGGAGATGCTGCTGTGCGAACACCGGGAAAAAGAATGGCAGGAAGCCAAGGTCCACGAAGGCCAGATGGCGAAGCGGCGGATGGCCGAATTGATGGGCGGCCACACAGGGCCGCCCCTACCGGAGACGATGCTGCCGGAATGGGTGCAGCGGCTGCGGCTGGAAAAGCGCGTTCTGATGACGGAGATGGAGGGCGAGATCCCCAACGAGCGGCGGCGGGAGTGCAGCGAGCGGGCGGCCGAGATCGAAGCGGCGCTGATTCATCACGGGCACGGCGAGAAGCGATGAACGATGAGCGATGAACGATGAAGACGGCCAGACGGCGGGAGGAAT
>JAQTRJ010000019.1 GCA_028711875.1 bacterium
TGCTGTCTCCCATTCGCTGGGAACGGAAGACCGACCGATGACCGGCGGAATCCGGCTCAGACAAAAATACTCAACCAGATTGGCTTCTCTGAGGAGCATCTGGTGAGCTTCACTCTGATCGCCACTGCCGAAAGACGGACAGGTAACCAGCGTGGCCGACAGATAGGCGCCGCCCCACACCACCACGAAGGCCGCCGCAAAGAGAATTCCATAACGTCTCATAGCGTCTCGCTCTGCTTACGTTTCTGACAAAGATAGACTTCGAAACGAGAAATGCAAGCTGGCCGCCTCCTGATCTCCGAGAATTCTCTGAGCAAACAAGTTCCAAACCCGCATAGGCATGGAGGTTGCCCTCTTTTCTTGCCGTTGCCCGAACGATCATCGGACTCACAGCAACTTTCACGGGGCTTTCAACGTAAAATGGACATGGATAAAGGCATCATTCTTCCATTCAAAGGTCAATTTCCCAGAATTCATTCCTCGGCGTGGATCGCACCGGGAGCGGTGGTCATCGGCGACACCGAAATCGGCGAGGAATCCTCGGTCTGGTTCGGATGCGTTATCCGCGGCGACGTCAATCAAATCCGGATCGGCCGCCGCGTCAACATTCAGGACGCCACGGTTTGCCACGTGAATCACTGCGACGCTGCGCTGATGATCGAAGATGAGGTCTCCGTCGGTCACGGCGTCATGCTCCACGGTTGCCGTCTCGAGCGCGCCTGTCTGATCGGAATCGGTGCGCGCGTTCTCGACCACGCGGTGATCGGCGCGGGCAGTTTGGTCGCGGCGGGTTCGGTGGTGCGCGAAGGCGCTGTCATCCCGCCCGGCGAGCTCTGGGCGGGAATCCCGGCCGTCAAGAAGCGCGATCTGCCTCCCGAGGCCATCGCGGACATCCTCGCCACGGCCGAGCATTACGTGCACTATCGTCTTCACTACATGAATCCCCGGTCCGTACCGGCGGTCTAACCCCGAACCATCCGTGGACGCCGAACAACCCAAGAAAGGTCCCGACACCATGACGTTTCCATCCTCCGGGCAGCCGTCCAGCACCGGCACGGTGAAATGGTTTTCCGAGAAAAAGGGTTTCGGATTCATCGAGGCGGAAAACGGGCAGGAGGTTTTCGTTCACTATTCCTCCATTACCGGAAAGGGCTATCGGGTCTTGCAGCCGGGGGATCGCGTCAGCTTTGAAACCGTCCCCGGTCCCAAAGGCCAGCAAGCGTTTCATGTGGTCGTCCTGAAACCTCAGTAGCAGCCATCTCACCTGACTTGCCGAGCCGGATTCAGCGCAGAATACCCATTCGATGAAGAATGATTGATCCGCGCGTAATTCGGCCGGAGTCTCAGAAACCGTGATGTGCAATTGCCCTAAGAAAACCTTTCCGCAAGGGTCGTCCGCGAAAGCAGATGACCCTTTTTATTTTGTATATTTCAAGGGCAGACATTTTGCACGATAGCGATTGCTGGATAAGGATTTCGGACACTCCGTAGATAAAACGAAACGTCCCATGCACCGTACTCGCTCGATTCTCGCTCTTCTGCTCGTCTTAACAACGGTTCCGCTCGGTTTCGGAGCCGTTGTGACGGCCGATCCCGGCGGCCCGGACTCGGCGCGGGTCACGCTGATTTCGCAGAATTCCCGTGAAATCATTCTGGAATTCCGTCTGGGGAGCATGCGCGTGGATACGGTGGAGGACAACGGCGTATTCTGGACGGCGGTTTCCGCTCCCGGCATGGAGTGGATCTCCGAATGCGGGCAGCCTGAGCTGCCCGAGCTTTCGGTCTGGCTGCGTGTGGGCGAGGATGCCGCGCAAGTCACCGTACTGGAGGCTGACTCCGCGTCGTTTGTATGGGGAACTATTCGCCCCGCGCCCGAAATCATGCTGCGCACGGACAGCGGGCTGCTGCGCCGCGTTCCCGATCCGGCGCGCTACACAGGACGCGACATGTTCCCGGCGACTCCCTGCCGGATTTCTCTGCAGGGAGGACTCGGCGCCGCCCGCGTCGCTCTGGTCACCTTCACGCCGGTTCAATATCGTCCGCGGAGCGGAGATTATCTCGTCCAGACCCGGCTCCGGGTGCGCGTTTCCCCCGGTCGCGGCGGAGCGCTCGATCAATCGTCCGATCTGCCGCGTTCGACGAAAGACCTGCTCGCGCGCCTCGCCATGAATCCTCCGCCCGATGAAGAAACGATTCGCGCGTCGTCGCCGCGTCTGCTTCTGATCACCGAGCCCGGTTTTCTTCCCGCGCTCGAGCCGTGGATTATCTGGAAGCGGCGTTCCGGCTTGCCCGTTCAGACGGTGATCTACTCCGCCGTGGCGTCTGACGCGAATTCCCTGCGCGATTACATTCGTCATCTGTCCGACAGTCTGCCTGCGCTCCCCGAGTTCGCGCTGATCGTGGGCGACGTGGACGTGATCCCGCCATTTTTCGGAGTCTCCGGGAGTCTGACCGACCATCCCTACAGCCTGCTCGACGATGAAGACTACCTGCCCGATATGTCGCTGGGCCGAGTCCCCTGTGCCGATCAGGATGCTCTCTCCGATTGGGTCCAGCGCGTTCTCAACTACGAACGCGATGCCGTGACGATCAACCCGCTGGGAACGGTGGCCGCCAGTTCTCAGGCGCTGGATCCGCAGCACGGCGCGTACGTGACGACGCTCTTCCAATCGAATGGGATGACCGTAGATCGCCTGCAGCAACCCGCCAGCTCGTCGCTGCCGAATCTCATGAACTCGCTGAACGCCGGTGGTCAGTGGGTGTTTTATATCGGTCACGGCAACGCGCAGGCGTGGACGTCTCTCCAGCCCCATTTCACGAATTCCGCCGTGGGGGAGTTGACGTCCGATCGGACTCCTATCGTCGTTTCGGTGGCCTGTGCGACGGCCGATCTGGATTTTCCCGGATTGTCCATCGCCGAATATTGGCTGGCGCGGGAAGCGTCGCACGGCCCGCTTGCCTATTTCGGAGCTACGGAGAGCACGGCCTTCTTCCGCTCGGATACCATCGGCATCGGCGCGCTTCGTGCGATCTTCGCGCGCGGCTGCGAGCGCATGGGCACGGCCTGCGACCTCGGCCGCCTCGAATGTGCGCAGGCTTTTCCGCAATCCCCCGGCGGCGTGACCGAGGAGACAATTCAGCAGTTTGTTCTGCTCGGGGATCCGTCTATGCGCGTGTTCACCGCGCCGCCGCCGCCGCTCGTCGTGTTGCATCCCTCGACGATTCATGCCGCTGACTCGAATCTCACGGTCTACGTTTCGCGCGGGGGCCATCCTCTGGCTGGAGCGTGGGTCTGCCTGTCCAGTGATTCGCTCCCGTGGTATCGCGTGCTGACCACCGACCTCAACGGCTCCGCCGTCTGCTCGGCCCTGCCAGCCGAGTCTGGAGTTCTGCGGATCGTGGCCACCGCGTTCAATACCGTGCCCTATCAGGGAGAGATTGTCCTGTCCGGCGGCGATCAGCCGCTTCTGCACATCGCCGAGTTCCGCGTTCTCGACGAACAAGGAGACGGCGATGGAAACGCGGATCGTTCCGAATCCTGCGCGCTCAAGATTCGGCTTGTTAATCGCGGATCTGCCGCATCGCCCCCCGGCTCGCTGGCGATTCTGCCGGATTCCTGTCTCGAATTCCCGGTCCCCGATCTGGGGATTCCTGCGCTGGCCGGCGAGGCGTCCGCATGGCTCGATCCGCCGCTTTCCTTTGCCGTGTGCGATGACGCATCTGACGCCCAGATCGCCCTGCTGCGCGTCGTTCTCAGCCTGCCCGGAGACACGAACACCAGCGCGCTGCCGCTTCTTCTGCACGCACCCAATCTCGAGTATCGCGGCGGCCGCGTCGAGCCGGATACCACGCAGGACAACTCGCTCCATCTTTCGCTGCGCCTCGTTTTCGTCAACATCGGGAGCGAACCCGTCATCGCGCCCGCGTGTTCGCTGATGGGATTACCCGATGAGGTTTCGTATCTCGGGATGGAATCCGTTTCGCCGCTGGTGGCCCCCGGCGATTCGCTGCTCCTCACGGCTTACCTGTCCGCTCCCCGCTCGCTTCCGCGCGGATTTCCACTCTCGTGCGGGTATCGAATCTCCGGAGCGAATCTGCCTGACCAATATCATAGCGACGTGCTGCGCGTCGGTCAGGTACCCGTGTTCCTCTGCGTTTTGGATCGCCAGCCCCAGCAAGTGGACGCGGTGGAATCGGCGTTGAATTCGCTCGGCATCGAATACGAGCGCGACGCGGCTCTGCCCGCCGATCTCTTCCGCTACGCTTCGATCTGGATTTTCGCAGGTGTTTATCCCAATGCCGAGCCACTCGGCACGCCGGATGCCGTCCGTCTGGCAAGCTATCTCGATCAAGGCGGTCGCTGCTATCTGGAAGGCGGCGATATCTGGGCCTATCAATCGCCCGCGCCGCTCGCCGGATATTTCCATATCACCGCCTTGAGCGATGGGTCGGCCAACGCGGGACCGGTCGGCGGAAATCCCGAGGCGTTTTCCTCGGGCATGGTTTTCGAATACGCGGGCGAAAACAGCTTCATGGATCAGCTCGCGGCGGGCGACGGGGCGGAGCTGCTGCTGCGCAATCAGCGTCCCGGTGCGAACTATGCCGTCTGCGTCGCCTACGACGGCGGGGCGTATCGCACCGTCGGCAGCTCCATCGAGCTTGGCTCGCTGACCGATGATCAATTTCCTTCGACTCGCGTGAATCTCTTCCGCGAAATCGCGGAATTTTTCGGCATGGCCAGCCGCGCCGACGTCTTCCCGCCGCAAATCGTTCACGAATCTGTCGCGCAGTTCACGCGCGCGTTCGCGCCCATTCCGATCATCGCGGATATTCAGGATGCTTCCGGTGTGGCCCGTGCGGAAATCGAATATCGCGTGGATGACGGAGCCGCCTCGCAGATCTCCATGGACGTGCGCGACGGCCTCTTCGTCGCCGCACTGCCGGGCGCGCCGTTCGGTTCCCGCGTGTTCTATCGCGTGCTGGCCGCCGACGCGGCTCCGCTGCCCAACACCGCCGAGACGCCGGAATACTCGTTCCCGATTGTTGCAAATCCGACCATCGCGCTGCACACGTCTTTCGCTTCACCCGCGCGAATTCAGATTCAACCGCGCATCGCTCTGGGCGCGAGCGGCTCATGGTCGCTGACCGACTATCCCGAGGACGTTCCCGTGCTCGAACTTCACGGTTGCCGCGGTGAGATGATTTCCTACACGACCGAGTCGTTTGATTGCTCCGGTCTGCACGCGGTGCAGCTGTCCTTCTGGAATTATCTTCGCGAGATCGCGCCGGCTCGGGAAGTCGTCGCGCGTGTGCTCGGCAGCGATGACGGCGGCGTCTCGTTCCCCCATGTCGTGTGGCAGTCCACGCCTTCGGGCGGCGGAATTCTGTCCGAAGGCCGCATCGTGGTGGGCGATCTCGCTTGGATGGACGGTCAGTCCGGCCTTGTCTTGAAATTCGAGTATGACGGCGACTGGTACTGGCAGCTGCGCGATCTCGTCGTCGCCGGAACCACGCCTCCCGTCTATGCCCCCGTGCGCGACCTGACCATTCACCCTACGCCGCAGGGAATGCTGCTCACGTGGGGAGTGGTGGAGAACGCGGTGAGCTATGAAGTGCACGGCACGATGGCGTCGAGTTACAACGCTCCCTGGGAGGTCATCGCCGGCACGACGAAGACCATGTTCACCGATCAGGATGAATCCTTCACGATGCGATTCTATAAAGTCCGCGCGATTGTTGAGGAAAGCGTTCCCCCGCCGGGATGGATCTCCGAACTCGCGAGCGATGCCGCCGCCGCGGAAATTCGCCTGCCCGATCTCCGCTGGAACCGCAAACTCGAGCGCAGCGCCGCTCAATAATCTTCTGCTCATTGTGAATTCAGCAGGGGCTGCCCGAACGGTAGCCCCTGCTTTTTGCGGAAGATGGCTCTTGACAGTTCTGGCAAATCTTCGTATTTTAAAACCTTAGGCGAACTCTTCGGGAGGATCGTAACTCTATGAAACCACTACTGATCCTATCGCTGCTCTGCGCGGCCATGACCGCTGTGGCCGCTCCGCGCTTCCCTTCTCCGTGGGACTCGAACACCTCCCTGCCGCGCCCCTGTCAGCGCCCGATTGCCGTCGCGCTGGACGAAGATCCGCTTCACGTGTACAACGCGCTGAAATGCGAGTGCCGCCTGAGTTTCGATCTCGACAACACCGAACTCGCGGGCTACGTTCTGATCCAGCTCACACCCACTGTCCCGGCTCTCGACCGCGTGGATTTCCGCTTCACGCATACGCTCACGGTGGATTCGGTCTGGATCGCGAGCGGCACGAATGCCGTGTCGGTTACGACCGAGGGAACCGACAGCCTGCAGCTTTGGCTCACTCCCGCGATGGGAGCGAACGATACGATCACGATTGGAATCGCGTATCACGGCGATCCTGCTTCCATTGATGCGTGGGGCGGCTTCCGCTGGGCCTCCGCTGCCGGTTGGCGTCCCCAGATCGCCTTCAGCATGGGCGATGGATTCGCGCTCGATCCGCCGCCGTCGAACTATAACTGGCTTCCCTCTTATGCCGATCCTACCGATAAAGTGGAGTGGGAAGCATGGTTCCGCGTGCCCGAAAATCGCGTCGTATCCACTGGCGGCGTGCGTCTCGACACAACACATCACGGCGATGGCACCGTCACCTGGCACTATCGTCTCGACCGGCCCGTGTCCACCTATCTGCTGTTCATCGCCATCTCCGATTACGTGATCCAGACTCAGCGCGAGCAAAATCCTCGCATCGAAAATTTCGTCTATCCCAGCCGCGAGGCGGCGGCCGAAACGCACTTTTCCAACGTGCCTGCCGTGCTCGATGGTTTCGCCAGCCTTTTCGGTCCGTATCCCTTCGAACGCTTCGGCTTTTGCATGACTCGCCTCGGCGATATGGAACACGCCACCTGCGTCGCTCACGACGACCGCGTGGTCAGCGCCAGCCACACCTATGACTGGCTGCTGTTTCATGAGATGTCTCATCAGTGGTGGGGTGATTGGGTGACCTGCGGCGATTGGCGCGATCTCTGGATCAACGAAGGATTCGGCACCTATTGCGAAGCTCTGGGAATGGAAATTCTCTATGGCCATGAATCGTATAACGACTATGTGGCCGCCAACCTCTTCGGCCCGGCGCGTGCCACCGGCGAGAGCTTCCCGATCTACAACCCTGACTACTACTGGGGCGAGACCGTTTATGAAAAAGGCGCGAGCGTCGTGCACATGCTCCGCTGCCTGCTTGGAGATGGCGCGTTCTTCGCCGCCTGGCGCGAATTCGGTCAGGAGCATGCCTATGGCAACGCCGTTACCGCCGATTGGCAGGCCAAGCTCGAACAGCATTACGGCGAGTCGCTCGACTGGTTCTTCCAGCCGTGGGTGTATGGAGTGCGCTATCCGGAGTATGTGGTCACGCTTGATCTTGGAGATATCGCCATTCTAAACATCAGGCAGGAGCAAGAAACGGGAACGTTCTTTCGAATGCCGATAGATATTCGGGTGTTCGGAGAGAATGGTGATTCATGTGATGTCACCATTTGGAACAATGCGACGGCAGAGCAGATTTGGGATTTATACGGTTTGACCGGATATGAAATGTGGCCAGCATCTGTGCGGATTGATCCCGATAATAAAATTCTGAAGGCTGTTTCTTATCAAATTTTGGGTGTGGACAATGCCAACCTTGCAGTTCAGCCGCGCTTATTCCAGATCACATCCGTCTTCCCCAATCCCTTCAATCCCGTCGCCGCGATTGCCTTCGAACTCCCAAAGCTGTCGCCGGTGACTCTGCGCGTGTTCAACCTGCTGGGCGAAGAAGTCCACCGCCGCGATGTTGGAACACTTCCGGCGGGAAAACACTCTCTGCAATGGAACGGCGCGAATCAAGCTTCGGGTCTCTATGTTTTCCGTCTTGAAACTCCCGGCGATTCACGCACAGCAAAGGCCCTGCTTCTGAAATAACCTGATTCTCGACGAGCCGGGTTAGCGCTGAAAAAATCCCGGTGGTGACTCTCCAGAGTCACCCTCGTGCGCGTAAACCGGCCGGAACTTCCCCGAACAATTCCATTTCAAAATAGCTACCCATCTTTCGATGATACGGCACCACTGGAGAAAAATCCCTCGATGAACAAGTACGTTTACACCTTCGGCAACAAGAAGGCGGACGGCCGCGCCGACATGAAATCGCTGCTCGGCGGCAAAGGCGCCAATCTGGCCGAAATGAATCTGCTGGGCATGCCCGTCCCGCCCGGCTTCACCATCACCACCGACGTCTGTACCTACTTCTACGAGCACGACCGAACCTATCCGAAATCGCTTACGGATGAGGTCAATCGAGCGCTCGAGTCCGTTGAGAGTCTCACCGGCAGCCGGTTCGGCGATCCGTCGAATCCGCTGCTCGTCTCCGTTCGCAGCGGCGCTCGCGCCTCCATGCCCGGCATGATGGACACGATTCTGAATCTCGGTCTGAACGATGACACCGTGGCCGGTCTCATTCAGCGCAGCGGCGATGCGCGCTTCGCCTACGATTCCTATCGCCGCTTCGTGGCCATGTACGGCGATGTGGTCTTGGATCTGAAGCCGGAGACCAAAGAGGAAGAAGACCCCTTCGAACTCCTGCTCGAAAAGAAAAAACATCAGGCTGGTGTCCATCTCGACACCGAACTCTCCGCCGAGCAGCTACGGGAACTCGTGACGGAATTCAAATGGATCATTCGCGAGCGCAAGGGCGTCGAATTCCCCGAAGATCCGAAAGCGCAGCTCTGGGGCGCAATCGGCGCCGTGTTCGGCTCGTGGATGAACGAGCGTGCCATCATCTATCGCCGCTTGAATAAAATTCCCGAGTCGTGGGGCACCGCCGTCAACGTGCAGGCCATGGTGTTCGGAAATCTCGGCGACAACTGCGCCACCGGCGTCGCCTTCACCCGCGATCCGGCCACCGGCGAAAGCGCGTTCTACGGTGAGTTTCTCGTCAACGCGCAGGGTGAAGACGTCGTCGCCGGAACGCGGACGCCCCAGCAGGTCACACTGCATGGTTCGAAAAAGTGGGCGGCGGCGCACGAGATTTCCGAAGACGAACGCCGCGCCACTTATCCGTCCCTCGAAGAGCGCATGCCCGGACCGTGCAAGGAACTCATCGCCATCGCCGGTCAGCTCGAAGCGCACTACCGCGATATGATGGACATCGAGTTCACCATTCAGGACGGCAAATTGTGGATGCTTCAATGCCGCGTCGGCAAGCGCACCGGACTGGCCGCCATTCGCATCGCCGTGGATATGGTGAGCGAAAAACTCATCACGCGCGAAGATGCCGTTCAGCGCGTGGATCCGCCGATGCTGAACCAACTGCTCCGTCCGGTCTTCGATCCTTCCGCGCTCGCGCAGGCCAAACCCATCGCGCGCGGCCTGAACGCCGGCCCCGGAGCCGCCACCGGCCGCGTCGTCTTTCACGCGTCCGATGCCGTCGAGTGGGCTAAGCGCGGCGAGCAGGTGATCCTTATCCGCATCGAAACCTCGCCCGAGGATATCCGCGGCATGAACGAAGCGCAGGGCATCCTCACTCAGCGCGGCGGCATGACCTCGCACGCCGCGCTCGTCGCCCGCCAAATGGGCAAAGTCTGCGTCGTCGGCTGCGGCGACCTGAGCATTGACTACGCGCGGCAGGAAATGTCGGTGAAGGGCAAAGTCGTGCGGCAGGGCGATTGGATTTCCATCAGCGGTTCCACCGGCGACATCTACGCCGACCGCATCCCCACCAAACCGTCGGAAGTGCTGCAGGTCTTGCTCGATAAAACGCTCGCGCCCGAAAAAGCTCCCGGCTATCGGCTCTATAAAAACCTGCTCGACTGGGCGGATGAATTCCGTCGCCTCAAAGTGCGCACCAATGCCGACCAGCCCGATCAGGCCGCCAACGCCGTCGCCTTCGGCGCGGAGGGGATCGGACTGTGCCGCACCGAGCATATGTTCTTCGAAGGAGATCGCATTGACATCGTCCGCCAGATGATTCTGGCTGACACCGTGGACGAACGACGCGCGGCGCTCGATCAGCTCGAGCCGATGCAGCGCGGCGATTTCGAAGGCATCTTCCGCGCTATGGCCGGCCGTCCCGTCACGATCCGCCTGCTCGATCCGCCGCTTCACGAGTTTCTCCCCCACGGCGATCACGCCGTTGCCGATCTGGCCTCGCGTCTCGGCGTCTCCCCGGAAAAAATCCATCAGAAAGCCGCGAGTCTCTCCGAAGCCAATCCCATGCTCGGACATCGCGGCTGTCGCTTGGGGATTGTCTTTCCCGAAATCACCGCAATGCAGTCGCGCGCCGTTTTCATGGCTGCCGCGTCCGTGCAAAAGTCGGGAACTCCCGTGTTGCCCGAAGTGATGATTCCCCTCGTCATGTCGCTGCGCGAATTCACTCTGCAGGCCCAGATCATCCGCCGCATCGCCGAGGACGTAATCAAGACGACTGGCCAGACGCTTCGCTATCTGGTCGGCACCATGATCGAACTGCCCCGGGCCGCCTTGATGGCCGGCGATATCGCCAAGGAAGCGGAATTCTTCAGCTTCGGCACCAACGATCTGACCCAAACCGCGATGGGTCTCTCACGCGATGACTCCGGAAAATTCCTTCCGCGCTACGTCGCCGAGCATATTCTTCCCGAGGATCCGTTCGAGTCGCTCGATCAGGATGGCGTGGGTCAACTCGTGAACATGGGAGTCGAACGCGGCCGCGCCGCCCGCGCCGGTCTCAAGATCGGTATCTGCGGCGAGCACGGCGGTGATCCCCAATCGGTCCTTTTCTTCCACGATGCCGGACTGGACTACGTTTCCTGCAGTCCCTTCCGCGTCCCCGTCGCGCGTCTGGCCGCGGCTCAGGCCGCTTTGCGCGAACGGAAATCGTAGGACGTGAACGACTCCTCGACGATGGCGAATTCCTTCCGGACGATCGCGGAGCCCGGTTACGCGCAAACCCGCGCGCTGGGCTCCCGCTTTTTCGGCACGGCCGCTCCCGCGGGCAGTGCCGACGAACTCCTGCTCCGGCTCGACGACGAGAAGCGCCAGCGCCATGATGCCACTCATTGGTGTTTCGCCGCCCGTTTCGGAGTGGCAAAGGAGCTGACGGAGCGCTCGAGCGACGCCGGCGAGCCGCACGGCACGGCTGGTCTTCCCATCTTGCGCGAAATAAAAAAACGCGACCTGACCGATTGTCTGGTGATCGTCACCCGCTATTTCGGCAGCACCAAACTCGGCACGGGCAATCTCGCCCGTGCTTATGGAGAATGCGCCGCGCTCGCTCTTGAGGCGGCGTCCGTCGCCGTGCGCTTGATCACGCGCTCGCTGCGGATCGAATGCGATTACGCCGATCAAGCCATTGTCTATCATGTCGCCCGCCGTTTTCAGGCCGCGCTCGAAGCCGTGCCGTCGTCTCGACGCGCGGAGTTCATTTTCCGTCTGGCGCCCGACCTCGTAGCGGCAGTCGCCGCCGCCCTCCGCGATGACGGCGGCGGGCGCATTCTCGTTCAGGAGATCGCATCGTGAGTGCCGAGATCGCGCTCGTCGTCGCCTTGCTCATGTCGGCCTATTACTCCGGCATGGAAACCGCGTTCACCGCCTTCGACCGCATTCTCGTGGAAGGCTGGATCCGTGCGCGCCGTCTCGGCGGCAAGACGGCGCGCTTCCTCAGCGCAAGCCCCGAGCGCTTTCTCAGTACCGCCTTGATCGGCAACAACATCTGCAACGTGGCGATTTCGTCGCTGGTGGTGGTGCTGGCGAAATCGGCGGGCATTTCCATCGGCTGGGTGATGGCGCTCACGCCGTTTGCCGTGTTGCTGTTCGGCGAGCTGTTTCCCAAAATGCTCGGCTTCTCGCTGTCCAATCTCGCCGTGCGTTGGGTCTCGTGGCCGCTGCGCGTTTCCTATGTCCTGTTTACGCCGTTTCGCTGGCTGTTCGCTCCGGCAACGCGCCCGCTGCGGACCGGCGGCACGCTCTGGAAACGGCAGGATTTCGATCAAATTCTCATCGGCGCCGAAGGCGAAGGAGCCGTCACTCCCGAAGAGGCGCAGCTGCTCACGCGCTATCTCGATTCGCGCGAACTCAAGGTGCGGCAGATCATGACTCCCCGCACTCAGCTCGTGGCCGTCAGCGCCGATTCCTCACCCGACGATGTCCGCGATCTGTTCTGTAAAACCCGCTATAACCTGATCCCGGTCTACGAGGGCGATCTCGATCACGTCATCGGCGGCGTGGCCGCCAAACAATTTCTCGAACCGCACGCGTCGCTCCGTGAACTCATTCGTCCGCTCTACGCCGTTCCCGAGTCCAAACGGATCGTGGAGCTCCTCCATGAATTCAAATCCCAGCGGCGGCAGGCCGCGCTGGTCATTGACGAGCACGGCGGAACGGACGGCTTCGTGACGCTCAAGGACATCTTGGAGGAGATGATCGGCCCTGTCGCCGAGCGAATTGATCCTGATGAACCGGTTATCAAGCGTATCGCGATGGGAAAATTCCTTGTCAGTGGGTCAGCCTATTTGGACAACATCGAGCAGGTGACGGGCTGGACGCCTCCTCATGCCGAGGCAAGCACCCTTTCCGGACTCCTCGCCGAGACCCAAGGGCGTATTGCCGATGCTGGAGATGATATTGTATTTGGTAAAGTTACAATCCGGGTACTGCGGCGGACCCCTCGTCGGGTCGAGGCCTGCCTGCTGAAGCTCCCCTGGACAAATGCCCCTCGTTCGAAAGACGGCGGTTGACAAGCTGGCTGTAGGTTGCTATATTGAAGTTTCATTGCGGGGTGGAGCAGTCTGGTAGCTCGTTGGGCTCATAACCCAAAGGTCGTAGGTTCAAATCCTACCCCCGCTACAAAAAACACCCGCGTCTCACGACGCGGGTGTTCGCGTTATTGTCCTTCCTCCTTCACTTTCCTATTTCCGACTCACCTGATTCTCCGCTTTGCGCCGGCCGTCGGAATCCAGAATCGCAAACACCCGCAGCAAATCCGATTCCCCGGCTTTGTTGTTCTCCGCGAAAAACAGCAGCCGTGGGAATTCCGGTCCCTGACGACTGACCAGCGTCGGTGAATCATCTCGAAAAACGGGCTGTTCTCCCCGGTGAACCTCGAACCAGCGCGCGTCATCCCGGCGGTTCCATTCGATCACGGTATGCCCGAACACGCGGCTCGTTCGGTATGGAACCTCCTCGTAATTCAGCCGCTCCGAGGTTCCGCCTTCCACGGGAAGCGCCGATAAAAAAGTGTTTGTGGGTGCGTCGGCCGGAGCCGTAGCCGAAAGATTCCGGCTGTCCTGAACCGTAATATAATATTCGATCGCCGTCGCGTCCTGCCTGAGCGACCGCACCGTTGCCGTGTAGGCATCGGTCCCGGCCGGCGTCATGGTCTGCGCCGACCAATTCCCGCCCGGCAGCAGCCGATAAAATAATCGGCACGACGTGATCGTTGCCGACGAAATTCCGATGAAGTCGTCGCTCCAGGCTTCCACGCGAATCACCACGCTATCCGGCCGCGCCGTGTATTCCGCCGGCCCGTGAATCACGTACGGCCCGCTGTTCCAGGTCATCTTCCCGATTTCGCTGTAGCGCTGCGCGATCGTCGTGTGATCCGTGCTCCAGTGGTACGTGTCCACTCCGTCGCACATCGGGTAGTTCTTGGCGGCCTGAATCCAGTCGAA
>JAQTRJ010000291.1 GCA_028711875.1 bacterium
CGCGAGATGGTTTGCAATCACCGGCGGAATCGGCCGCGGCAAGAGCGCTCTGCTGAGGCGGCTCGCGGACAAAGCGCGCGCGCGGGAAATCGCGGTCGGCGGATTCTCGCAGGAACGAACCGAACGCGGCGAGTTGGTTGTGTATGATTTGGTGCGATGGAACGGAGAACGACAAAAACTCGGCGAGCGCGACGGACGGGGAGGTTTTCGTTTTGCGGAGGGAGTGTTTTCAACGGCCCGCGCGTGGCTGCGGAGCGATGCGCAGAGGGCCAAGCTGTTTCTGATTGACGAACTGGGGAAATTGGAGGCGGCGGGCGGCGGACACGTTCCCGCGCTTCAGGAATTGATCGCGTTACGCAGTGATGCCGTGATCGTCGCCGTGATCCGCAAAGAAAAACTCTCTGCCATGAGAGAGTTTTTTGCCTTCGACGATAATCACCTGCTCGATATGGATGAGCGCGCTGATCGGGCGGAGGAGTTTCTTCATCAGATAATCCAGACCGCTTCCTGAACGCGTTCTCTTTCAGATTTTCAGCGTTTCAGTGTTTCAGTTTTTTTCTTCCGCTCCGTTTTTCACCGCAATGAGCTCCGCCGCGATGCTGACCGCGATCTCCGCCGGCGTGTGCGAAGGAATCGGCACGCCGATCGGGCAATGCACGCGCCCGAGCAGCGCGTCGGATATCCCGTCCTCCTGCAGCCGTTTGAACATCCCCGCCGCCTTGCGCGCGCTCCCGATTACGCCGAGATAGCGGTACTCCTTGTCCAAACAGTCGCGTAAAACCCGCTCGTCGTGCTCGTGGCCGTGCGTCATGATGACAATGTACGCGTTCGCCGAAAACGCGATGTGCCGCGCCGCGTCGTCATAGGGCGCGCACACGACTCGAGCCTGCGGATGCTTGTCGCGATTCGCCCATTCCGCGCGATGGTCCAGCACCGTCACCGCAAACCCCACCTGCGCCGCCAGCCGCGACAGTTCCACTCCGCAATGCCCGCCGCCGACGATGAACAGCCGGTGCGCCGCGAGCAGCGGTTCCACGTAGAACGTCACGTTCCCCCCGCACGACATCTTCGGATCATCCGTCGCATGCGCGTCCTCGTTTAATTGATAGCGCACCACACGCGCTGCGCGCGGCCGCTCCGTGAGAACGTCCTCGATGAGTTTCCGCTCGACGTCGCCGCCGCCGATCGTTCCGTGCGTCGCGCCGTCGCCGTAGATCAGCATCTTCGCGCCCGCTTTTTGCGGCGTGGACCCGCCGGTCTCGGTGAGAATCGCGATGAAACATTCGCGGCCCGAGTCCAGCGCTTCCGCCGCTTTGCGATAAACGTCCAAAGCACTCATAGATCGTCCCGCTTGCCGCGCAGCGTTTTCACCGCGCGTAAAATCGCCTCGGGCGTGGCCGGCATCCGCAACTCCGCTTCCGCGCGATAATCCGCCAGAGATTCGATGGCGTCCTTGATGGCGAAAAACGCCGCCTCGCCGTAGAGAAACGGCGGTTCGCCCACCGCTTTGCTGCCCTTCACTCCCGCTGACCGCCGTTCCGTCTGAATCATCTCGACTTCCCAGCGCTGCGGCACGTCGCCCGCCGCCGGAATCTTGTACGTCGCCAGCGAAGCGCTGAGCGTTCGACCTTTTCCGTCGCGCACGACGTCCTCCATCGTGCACCAGCCCACGCCCTGCATGAATGCGCCCTCAATCTGTCCGCGATCAACCTCGGCGTCCACGCTCTCGGCCGTCTCGTGCACGAGACATGCATCAGTCAGCGTGAAGTAGCCCGTGAGCACGTCCACTTCCGCGATCACGATTCCGCAGCCGTACACGTAGTAAGCAAACGGCGAACCGCGTCCCGTGTTCCAGTCGAATCCCAAGCCCGGCGTGGCGTAGTAGCCGTGCGCGGACAAGTCCACCCGCTTCTGCCACGCCGCCTGCGCGAGTTCCGCCAGCGAAATGTGCGTCTCGCTGTGCGCGAAAACGGACACCGAGCCGTTTTGAAAAATCACGTCATCCGCCGTTGCCGCTTGTCCGCCGCGCGCTTGCAGCAGTTCCGCCGCCACCGGTTTCAAACGATCAACAATTTTTTTCGCGGCATTACGCGCCGCGTTGCCGTTGATGTCCGCGCCCGTCGAGGCCGCCGTGGGCGACGTGTTGGCTGTGCGCTTCGTGTTGTGACTCTCAATGCGAATCCGATTCACCGAAATCCCGAATTCGTCCGCCACAATTCGCGCCACCTTCGCGTTTACGCCCTGTCCCATCTCCACGCCGCCGTGCGATACCGATACCGTTCCGTCGGTGTAGAGATGCACCAGCGCCGAGCCTTGATTCAGGAACGCCGTGGTGAACGAAATGCCGAACTTGACCGGCACGACGCCGATTCCGCGCTTCACGAAGCGATGGGCTTGGTTAAACGCGCGCACGGCGTTCTTCATGTCCCCATAGTTCGCGCGCTCGGCGCAGCGCTCCATAAGCGGCGCCGCGTTCACCTCGACGAGCGTTTGCCCATAGGGCGTCGTGTCGTTCTCGCGATAAGCGTTGCGCTTTCGGAGTTCGAGCGGATCGAGATTCAACTCGCGCGCGATGCGCTGCATCACCGACTCGATCGCAAACACGCCCTGCGGCGCGCCGAAACCGCGGAATGCCGTGTTCGGCGGCACATGCGTTTTCCACGGACGCGCCGTGATCCGCACGTTCGGAATGCGATAGACGTTTTCCGCGTGCAGCACCGCCCGCTGCATGATGGCCATGGTCAGATCGGCGAACGCGCCACCGTCGCCGTCAAACGCGACATCGTAGGCTTGAATCACGCCCGCGCGCGTGACCCCGACGCGATAGCGGCATTCGAACGGATGCCGCTTTCCCGTCCAGCCGGTGTCTTGCAGGCGCGAAAGCCGCAGTTCCACCGGACGCTTCACGTGATAACAGGCCAGCGCGGTCAGGCACGCCCACAACGTGGCCGCGCTCTCTTTTCCCCCGAACGCGCCGCCCAGCCGCTTCACGTCCACCGTGACGTCCTTGCTGTCCAGTCCCAAAACTCGCGCCGCCGTCTGCTGCACTTCCGACGGCGACTGTGTTCCCGAAAACAGAAATATCTCGCGTCCCTCGCCGGGAATCGCCCGGGCCCGCTGCGTCTCGAAGTAGATGTGCTCCTGCGCCGAGGACGCGACGCTTCCCTCGAAGACCACCTCCGATTCCGCCAGCGCCCTCTCCACGTCGCCTGAGGCAAGTCCGAATTCGGGAGCGAGCAGCGAGCCGGCTTGCTTCGCCTCCTCGATCGTCAGAATCCCCGGCAGTTCTTCGTATTCGATGCGCAATGTTGCTCGCGCCTGCGCCGCGATCGCGCGCGTCTCCGCCAC
>JAQTRJ010000020.1 GCA_028711875.1 bacterium
CAATCTCATCTCCCACAGAAAGCACGGCCGACGGGTGCTTGATGTGCTGTGTCCAGCTCATTTCGCTGATGTGGACCAAACCTTCCAGTCCCTTTTCGAGTTCCACGAATGCGCCATAGCGCGCAATCGAAACGACGCGTCCGTGGACTTTCGAGCCGACGGGATATTTCTCTTCCACTCCTTCCCAGGGATGGGGTTGGAGTTGCTTGAGGCCGATCGAAATCCGCTGCCGCGTTTTGTCGTAGTCGAGAACCTTCACGGTAATCTTCTGATCAAGCTGCACGAGTTCAGAAGGATGACTAACGCGTCCCCACGAGAGATCCGTGATGTGCAGTAATCCGTCCACGCCACCCAAATCTACGAACACTCCGAAATCGGTGATGTTCTTAACCGTGCCGTTCATCACGTCGCCGACCTTCAGATCGCCCAGCACTTTTTCGCGGATGCCGGCCAGACTCTCCTCAACAATGACCTTATGGGATACCACGATGTTCTTTCGCGCGTCGTTCAGCTTGACGATTCGGAAATCCATCTCGGTTCCGACAAGCGCGTCAAAGTCTCGCACCGGGTGCACATCAATCTGCGATCCGGGTAAAAAGGCATCCACAGTCAGGACGTCGACCACGAATCCGCCTTTGATGCGGCGCATGATCCGGCCGCGAATAATCTCTTGATTCCGGTAGATGTCTCCGATTCGTTCCCAGATCTTCAGGAAGTCCGCTTTCTTCTTGGAAAGCAACAGCTGTCCTTCAGTGTCCTCCACTCGATCCAGATAGACCTCGATGTCGTCGCCGACGTTGAACGTCTCGCCGGGGGCGAACTCCTCGATCAGCACCATGCCTTCGGATTTGAATCCGATGTCTACGGAGATTTCTTTCTCTCCCACGGCGATAATCTTGCCCTTGACGATCTCGCCTTCACGGAACTCCATGATCATTTTTTCATAGAGCGCCGCGAGGTCCTGAGTCTCATGGGACTCGATTTTGTTCTCAGGCAGATCTTCGGGGCGTACTTTCCGTCCGCGAAAACGAATTTCTTCGGGGACAAACGCGGTCGGAGGATTGGCGTCCTGGGGGGATGCCGCTTCGGGATTGGGGTTTGATGGTTGTGTCATGGGAAATTCCCGTCGTTTTTTCTCCCGTCCGGGAATTTGACGGGGTTGGGTGATAGGGTTTATCTCAAACGTTCGTCTTCGATGATGCTGCGATCGTAAACAATGCCTGTTACGCCCGGCACATTCCCCGAAACCGCGAACGACAGGACGCGAATGCGCTCGACGACGGCATCGGAAATACTCTGATACAATTCATGGCCTCGCAAATCGCCGCGAATCAGATCCTCGGCGGGAATAGGCATTCCGATTACGACGCGGACCGCCGGTCTTCCCCGAAAGCGGAACGATGCCCGATCCGTGCCATGCAGATAGACTGGAAGCACGGGAACGCGGGACAGCTCCACCAGCCAGCCGAGGCCAATCTTCGGTCGCAGGAATCCGTCCGCCGGAGCTCGTGTCCCCTCCGGGAAAAACACAAGGGCTCGACCCTGCCTGAGAATCTCCAGACTGCGTTTTAGCGCCGTTCGGTCAAATCCGCCGCGTCGCACCGGATACGCGTTCAAGTAGGTAATCAATCGTCCGAGAAGAGGAATCCTGAACAATTCTTCTTTCGCGAAAAAAAAGACTTCGCGCCGGATCATTCCGCCAATCAAGGGCGGATCGCAATTCGAACGATGATTCGAGGCAATGATGATCGCGCCGGTGGACGGCACATTCTCGCTCCCCAGAACACTCACTCCGCATCCCAGCCGGAATACATTCCGCGCCAGCGCGCTCACCAGGGCGTAGCCGGTTCGCATCGTCTACTCGGTCAACGGTGTGGCGAGAATCTTTTTGGCCAACTCCAGAACTCGCTGCACCTGATCGCCGATCGTAAGATGCGTGGTGTCCAGTTCAATGGCATCGTCGGCCTTGCGAAGGGGACTGTGTTCGCGCGACGAATCGCGGGTATCGCGGGTTTCGATCGCCGATTCCACCTCTTCCAGCGTTTGTACGATCCCGCGCCCCATCATCTCCTTGCGGCGGCGTTTGGCTCGCGTCCGGACGTCCGCCTTCATGAAAATTTTCAGATCGGCATCGGGAAACACCACCGTACCGATGTCGCGGCCGTCGAGCACCACACCGCCCTGACGGCCGAGACGGCGTTGCCACTCGACAAGGTGCTCACGCACACGATAGTCTTCCGACACCGGTCCAACCCACAGAGACACTTCCGGAGATCGAATCTCGTCGGTGACATCTTCTCCGTCGAGGAGAATCCTCGCCTGAGAATCCTTCTCAATCTGACTGACCTCCGTCGAGCGCAGGAGTTTCATCACTCGATCGTTGTCCGTCAATTCGATTCCGTCCCGCAGCATTTTCAGCGCGACCGCCCGATACATGGCGCCTGTGTCCACGTGCATATAGCCAAGACGCTGGGCAACCAGCCGGGCTGTCGTGGATTTTCCGCTGCTGGCCGGGCCGTCCACGGCAATGACCAATCCGCGAGTTCCGGCCACTATTTCAGCCGCCCGCCTTTTTCTTCTTCGATGAAAATGTGAGTGACAATTTTCCCGGCGAAATATTCCTCGCCGCTTCCCAACATCCGGCGTTCCCAGGGAAACGCCGAGGACGTATCGCCTTCCGTATCGGTCACGGCGGACTTGAAAAAGTCCTTTACGCGCTGCTGCCACTTCCGCATGTTGGAAGGGCGAAGGTCCAGCCAGCCCTTATCAGCCCACTCTTCAATGCAGCCTTCCCGCATCGGAATCTCATTACTTCCCGAGTATGCCGGAATCTTCACCTCCGGCCCGCGAAGAATTCGCTTGCCGTCGGGAAGCAGAATGGGAACTCCAATGGAAACGATGATCGAACGCAGCGCTGCGTCCTTCTGAAGAATCGCCCAAAGTTTAGCCGAAATCGTCTCCGCCGCTTCGCCGACGATCATCGCGGGATCCGGATACGCCATCTTGATGAGATGAGCCTCATAGAGCAGCTTCGAAAGATGGGGCGGGCCCAGCATCTCAAAGGCGACACTGGAGATTCCGTGTTTGCTCTCCAGTCGGCGCATTTCCTCGAGCGCCGCGCTGCGCAAGATCGCCGCGCGGTAGGTCGGTCCCATGACCACCGCATCGAGTGCGCCGACGACGTCCAGTCCGCTGGTTCCGCCTTCGATTTCCCACAGCGCGGCCTCCGCGATCTCTTCAGGAGTCACAAATTCCATCTGCTGCGCCGCGGTAATAGTGTAGAATTCGTCCGCAGAAAAGATTCCGTTCTCGCCCGTGTCAATGAACACGGATTTCAGGTTGTCGCCAGTCGCCGTACCCGATTCCGGATGATTGCGAACGAATGTTCCCCCCAGAAGCTCCGGAGACTCCGGATTGCAGTCGAAGAGCGGAATCGGACGACCGCCGCGCAGGACCTCGCCATAGGCGATTCGCTTCCAGGCGATGGCGGCCGCCGGCTTGATTTCCTTGACATACGGACATCCGGGCGTACGCGCCATAAGAAATAAAAGCAGGGAGTGCGCGCCCGCTATCGAGGATTTGGCCAAGAGCTGAGCGGATGGCTTTTCTTCGGAATGCGTATAGGGAATATTGAATCCCATTCCGCCCGTACCGGTGGTGCCAACCTTGAGGTAGGTATGTACTCCGCTCTGACTCGAAGATTCCGCGAGAACTTGAATGTGTCGAATAAGCTGGGGAACATAGACCGTCCCGCAGAAGCGCTCGATGAGATCAAGCATCGCATCCGAGATTTTCACGTCTTTGCCGCGCTGACCGAGAATATTCTTCAAGTCATAGTAGGCGGAATAAATATCCTGATAGGCAAAGCCGGTGGCGGAATTCACGCAGTCAACGATCAGATCAGGACGATGTTCGGAAATCAGCCGGTGCAAAAAGAAAATTTTCAGGCGCTCGGGAGTCAACTTCTCGAAAATATCCTCCACGAACTGAGCCCGGAGTTCCGGCTTGGTCATGATTTCCCGTCGGGGAATATCCTTCAAATCATGACGGACGAAAATGTCACCCCACACCGGAATAATCTTGATTGCCGGAAATTCCTTGGCAAGTTCGCCGGCCGCCGCTTCCGCTTCCGCCTGACGAAGCGACAAAATCACCATTTTCGACGGGCCGCGCGACATGATTCGCCGGCAGATCGCCATTCCAACCAGTCCCCAGCCTCCCAGCACCATCACAGTAGTGTTTCTAAGCATCATGGGTTGGCACCTCTTCGGAATCAGTTTCTTTGGCCGGATTCGGAGCCGGCCTTCCGTTTTCAATCGCCTTGGTCGAAACATCGGGCGCGGGAGTCTCATCCGGCAGTGCACTCTCTGGAGTCACGCCGGATTCTCCCTGATCGCGATGCTGTCCCCATTCCCGCAACAACTCGGAATCCTGCGGAAGTTCGGAGAGATCGGCAAGGCCGAAATGCTTTAAAAAATCCGGCGTGGTTTCGTAGAGAAGCGGCCGTCCAATCACCTGAGCGCGACCGCGAATGGCGATGAGTCGGCGATCCAACAGCGTTCGCAGCACTCCGCCCGAGTCCACGCCCCGGATTTCATCAATCTCTCCGCGCGTTACCGGACCGCGAAACGCAACCACCGCCAGCGTCTCAAGCGCGGCGCGGGATAAACGAGTGCGAGCGCGCTCCACAAACAGCTTGCGCAACACTCCCGAATAGTCGCGGCGCGTGAAAAATTGATAGCCGCCCGCCACGTGGAGAATCTCGAACGCGCGTCCTTCCCGTTCATAGTCCATGTTCAGTTCACGCACGATCTCGCCGAGCCGAGATGCATGTCGCTTTCCGAGGGCGGCGGCATACTGGCTCTCCGTCAGCGGTTCGGTGCTGGCGAAGATCAGGGCCTCGGTCGCTCCCTTGAGAAACGGACTGTCGTCGCCGAAATCCGCCGACTCTTTCCCGTTATCGGAGGGCTGAAAGTCCGGCGCGGAAAGATCGAGAACTGAATCCTTGTCTTGTTGGGAATCGCGTTCTGTCATGGGGCCTATGCCGCCTGAAGCTCGGGCACATGCGCCCGGCTGATATACACTTCCGAGAAAGGCTCGTTCTGTTCCACGTGCAGTTGTTGTCGTTTGGTAAGCTCCAAGACGGCGAGCAGAGTGACGATCCAGATCATCCGCCCCATGTGCGCGTCCAAATGCTTCAGGAGTCCAAAACGGCCAAGACGCTCCACCAGCGCCACCACCCAACGGATGCGTTCCTCCAAGCTTACCTTATGAAGCTGCACTCGATGGAATCGGCGGTTCTCTTTGCGGCGAATAATCTCCTCGATGGCACACGTCAGATCGTATATCGTCATCGGGAAAAGACAATCAGACGGCTCGGGCTGCGCCGCCGCGGAAACGGGAAGTTTCCCGATCTCCCAGCGCTCGATCATCGCCGATTCCCGATGCGCGAAGTGCTCGGCCTCCTCTTTTGTCTTTTGATAGAGCAGCAGGCGTTCCGCAAGCTCGCGCCGCGGATCTTCGATTTCATCGCTTTCCTGATCCTCGTGACGCGGCAGCATCATCTTGGCTTTGATGGCAATAAGCGTCGCCGCCATCACCAGATAATCGCCCGCATCTTCCAGATTCTCGACACCCATTGCTTCCACGACCGCCAAATACGAGTCGGTAATCTCGGCCATCGGCAGATCCGAGATGTCATACTCTTTTCGCGCTACGAGGAACAGCAATAGGTCCAGCGGGCCTTCGAAGCGAGGAAGTTTTACCTGCCACACGCTCATCCGAATCCCATGGCTTCGTGAACGTCGTTCATGGTCTGTTCCGCGGTCAGACGGGCGCGCGCGGTCCCATCGGCAATGATATCTTCGACTTCGCCGGGATGAGCCTCGTAGTGCTGCCGCCGTTCCCGAAGGGGGGCAAGATGCTCGATAATCCGGGCCGCGCAGCGCTGCTTGCATTCCACGCACCCCAGCGCGCCGCTCTCGCATCCGGAACGAATCTCGGTCACCGCGTCGCTATTGAAGCGGTTGTGATACGTGAAGACCAGACAGATATCCGGCCGACCCGGATCGTTCCGGCGAACCTTCAGTGGATCGGTCACAGCTTGCCGGGTCTTTTTCTGAATCGCTTCCGGTGGATCGGAGAGAAGAATGGTATTGCCAAGCGATTTCGACATGCGCTTTCCGTCCAGCCCTGGCAGTCGCGGAAACTTGGACAGCAAACCATCCGGCTCGGGAAACACCGGGTGGTCGGGCGAATACAAATAGTTGAAGCGGCGGGCGATTTCGCGCGCCATTTCGATATGCGGCAGTTGATCTTCACCAACCGGCACCGCTTCACCCTTATACATGAGAATGTCGGCCGTTTGCAGAACGGGATATCCGAGATGACCGTAGCTCAAACGCGATTCCAGCTCCAGATCGCGCACCTGCTCCTTCAACGTGGGATTGCGTTCCAAGCGGGCCGTGGTGATCAGCATCGAGAGAATGAGGTGCAACTCGGCGTGCTGCTTGACCTGCGACTGGATGAAGATCGGACTCTTGACGGGATCCAATCCCGCCGCCAACCAGTCCGTGACCATATCCAGCGTGTTTTGCGGAATATCGCGGGTGTGCTCGTGATCGGTGGTAAGCGTGTGCCAATCCGCCACGAAATGGTAGCTCTCGAAACGATCCTGAAGTTCGATCCAGTTTTCGAGCGCTCCGACGTAGTTCCCTAAATGCATGCGTCCGGTTGGACGCATGCCGGAAAGCAGCCGTCGCTTGTGATTCTGATCAGGTTTTATCTGCATAAAGTAAACCGGAAGATACAATAATCTCACGAAAATAGCAACCGGATTGCACTGGCAATCCGGTCAATTGAACCCTATTTCACAAACAGTATCCGGGTTGCTTTCCCACCTCCATCGGCACCCAAAACCGCCAGATACATCCCTGATGATATTATATTTACGCCATGATTTGCGGGATTCCACACGCTCTCGCCCATCCCAGGGGGGATTTCGATATTGTCCACAAACTGACCCATCTCATTGAAAATACGGATGTTTTCAGTTGTTCGGGATACATTGGAGAGCCTGAAATGAACTGTGCTATTAAAGGGATTCGGATAGGCCTCCTCGATACTGAGAGAACTCGCGACTATAGTTTGGTGGCCAGGATTGGTCTCATTGGGACTTGCATACAACACCATCTGACCGGGAGCATCCGACACGAGATAGCGTTGCAGCAACGCGCCGTTGCTATCACGATACTCCACGGCATCATCCATTGAACATGACACAAAGAACGACCCATCTGACAAAGCTTCCACGTCGGTGGCGCCCACCCCGACAAAGATCGGCGATGTGGAACTATTCAACATCGCTAAATCCGACAGCCGGTAGCGATAGACCTCTCCATGTCCACCCCATCCGCCCGCCGCAATGACGACTTGGCCTCCGCCACAACTGAGATTCATCGGCGAACCGCCGATCGGTACGATAGCGTGATTCTCCGGAGCGTCCAAGTCAATCACATAGATCTCGCCTGCGATGTTCGCATAGTTGCCGGTGCAAACCACGTGCAGCCGATTCTGATCATCCACGGCGGCCGTCTGCGGATTCATCCCGACTTGCAGACTGTCCAGCCATTGAAAACCGGGACGACTATAAACCATGACAACTCCGGGGCCATAAACTCCGAAGGATTGGTAGCGAGTCAAGCAAACGAACACTCGATCCTCGTGCGCGAGGATGCCCTGCGGCGCTACACCAACCGAAACATTGCCGACAACCGATCCGTCCGTCAGTCGCATCAGCAGAATGTTGTTGGAAATCCAGTTCGTGACGGCAACGGTATCCTGATTCACCACGGCGAGCGAGTACGGATTCACCCCCCCGGCGGTTGGAAAATCCCCAAACGTGGCATTCGTTTCTGCGTCAATCATTTGGACGGTGTTCAACAGTGAGTTCGTGACCAGCAACCGATGGTCACTGACGACGATGTCATTGCATCCATAGCCCAAGTCCAGCACATGGCTGTTGACGATTCCCGTAGCGAGACGGATTTCAGCCAGAGACTCATCGCCATATTGAACGACATACAACCGATCTTGGGCATCGGAGAAGCCTGAACTCAGCACAAGAAAACAGATTAAAAAAACGAATTTCTTCATTTCCTAAATCGAAGACAATTCTATGTGCGCGTACCATTGCCGGAGGGGCATGGGAGCATAGCGGACGATGCGATAATCCTGATCCAGCAGATTCTCACAGCCGATTGTGGATCGCAGCTGCACCTTGCCCGCGCGAAACGTGTACGATCCCTGCACATCCACTAAGTCGTACTCGCTTAGCCACTTGGAATTTGTTTCCAGGATCGGTCGCGCCGAAACCCAACGATAGGATGCCGAAAGACGCAATCCTTGATGGTCAAGCGAGGCCCCCGCCCTGTGCGTTCTCGGGGCCCGACAGGTCAAATACTTTCCGCCGGTGTTGCGGTCGTCCGTATCGTCGCGCGCCTCTGTCCAGTTGCAGCCGGTATTCAAAGCCAGCTTCCCGCGAAGGAATCTCTGCTCTGCAAACACATCCAACGTCCGCACGTGAGCCTGTTGCAGGTTGAACGGTTTCCAGAAATTGTCGAAGGTGCGACGCCACACGATGAGATCGTTCACGTCCTGATCGGAAACCGACACCTCGCAGCGAGTGGCGTTCTGCGATCCGCTTTCGAAAATCGCCTGACCGGTCCACTCCTCGGAGATTTCCGCGCGCAAATCAGGATTTCCGCGAGTTGCCATATCCGCCAGCCAAAAGAGCGAGTAGAATGATGGCGCACGGAACGATTTTCCCCATTGGACCATGACGGCAAAACGTCCGGAACCCGAGCGCTCGATTCCAAGGCTCGCCTTTGGCAAAATCGCATCGTCACCTCCAAAGGTCTCGCGTCGCAAGCCGGACTCTATGTTCACCGCGACGGAATGCCGCTGAAGTTCCAGAAGTCGAGCGCCCGCCGTACTCCACAGCGCGGTACGCGTTCGCGCTGCCGATCCACCGGCGATCACGTTGCCTTCCATCCGCTCCCGCCCCGCCAATCCTCCACATTCCCACCGGATTCCTCTCCAACGAGTTGTTGCGGAAAGTTCCCCCTCCGATTGCCGGGAGAATTCGTTCGTCCACTCGGCTCTTCCGTAGTCATCGGCATTTCGATACTCGCGTTGACTGCGATCATGGCTGGCTCTTGCACTTAGAAGAATCGAACCCAAACGCGGAAAGAGCCGAAAGTTCACCGCTTCCTGACGCGTTTCCTGCCGTGCCCGCGGCGTTGTTTGTGGAGCCAAATAGCCGGGCATGCCGCGGAGCTCGCGATCCAGCACAGCGGAAAGCTCGATCGCGTTGCTATCCTGTTCGCGAGAACGCCATTTGATAAAAAGCTGATCGCGCGTCACGTCGTTGTTGTTTCGACTCGCGACGTGTCCCAGATCGGGGGTAAAGATCCCGGTGCCGTCGTCTTCGCAGATTCGATACCGGAAATCGCCCGGTCCTTCGGTTCGAGTGAAAGTGAGCAAGCTAATCCCCGGACCGACTCTCCCGGAGCCTAAAAAGCCGGCACGACCATAGGTGGGGTACGCTTCCACCGCCGCCGACCATAGAGTACGGGCAATCGGAATTCTCGTGGTCACATCAATAATCCCGCCGATCGCTTCGCTGCCGACTTCAGTCTGGCCCGCTCGATACACCTTGACCGTCTCAATCCAATCCAAGGGAATTGAAGACAAGTCCGCTTCGCCCGTGCCGATGTTCTCTACGCGGCGCCCATCCACTCGCACAAGCACCTGCGCCGCGGACGCTCCGCCGATCATAACAGTCTCACCGCCGCCAGCTCGTCCGTCGGATCGGATATCGAGTCCCGCTTCCATGCGGAGAAAGGCGGGCAAGTCATGAGCTGTGCTGCGTTCAATATCGCAACGATTGAAAGAACGCGCGTGAGCCGACTTCATTCGACTCTCAACCACGTACTCCGGCAGCATCGTCATGACCGACTCCATGACGAACCGAAGACTGCGCCGTTCCCCCGCGCCAAGCTCGATCAATGTGTCCTGCGCAATCCAGTCGGTTCCGGAAACCTCCAGGCGGTAGCGGCCGGGGGGCAATTGGTCGAAAACGGCACAACCGTTCTGCTCCAGCGACTGCACCACTGCGTTCGGCCAGAGAACAACCGTTCCCCGACTCTTCGCAAGCGGAGAATCGCCGAGCGCGCACACACGAATCATTCCCCCATCCTGAGCGAATGCGCAACTGCAGAGCAGCACAAGACTGACCAGAGTATTTACAGCCAGAGACGCCATATAAAGGCCAGATATTCTTCCTTGGCGATCATCGGATAGCCCGGAAGAAGCGCGTAGTGTTCCTTGAAGAAATTCTCCGTTCCCCAGATCAGCGTGACTCCGCGAATCGTCGCAGAAAGGCGGAAACCAATCAGACGGTTTGGTCCCAAAATTGCCGTGCCTTTATCCGAAAAGGCATTGCGCTGTCCGATCTCCTCGTAGCTGATATGGCTGCGAATGGTCAGCGGCGCTTGGAAAAAATCATGTTCAAAATACAAACGGGTATAGCCGCGCCTATCCGATGGTCCACCCCAGTTATCAGTTTGCCCCCGTCGAAACCACCAGGAATCCACGCGAAGACCGTATCGCAAGGGCACGGACGCGCTGACCGCAAAACCGAAATCTGTGTCGTCCGTTGTGCGGCGATCATAGGCAAGCTTCACGTCTGAATCGTCTCGGATAAAACGATTCCCGAAATCACCGGGCTGGTGAAAAGTCATCCCCGTAAGATCAAGCATGGCGCGCCGCACCCGCCATTCCAGCCCAGCGGACGACGTGAGATAGCGATCCACGTCGGCAATGGACGCGGACGATCCCAGATAACGCGAAGCGGCACCGGCAAATTCCGGCGCGATCATGAGCGGACGATCCGCGATATCATAGTTTCCCACTCGCCACAGCAGGGGAACGAACTCTTCGGAATATTGAGTCCCTCCATGCAATGAGAACGAATGAACCGGCTTCGTCTTGATCTCGATTCCGCCACGCGGCAGCAGCGCACGATCTACTTCTTCATCCGCCCAGTCAGCTACGCGATTCAAACCCGCGAACACCCTCACACCCGCGAATCGAACATCCACAGAATCCGCAAGCAAGAGGTCCACCGATAACTCTCCGCGAATTCTGCTGATCGGCAGTGAGTCGCCCGGGGCCGTTTTCGGCAGATCCAGATCGGTAACGGTCGAAGCATGACGAAGCCGCAGATGATGCCGTCCAAATCGCTTGGCTAGGTCGCCGATATACCCCCAACTCTGCTCCCGCAGACGAAACGGACTTCCCCATGATTCGCGATCTTGTCTCACGAAGAGCTGAATTCGCGGTTCAATCTGATTCGAGAGGGAATCCTCTCGGTGAAACGCGAGGATGCCCTCCTCCCGCTCCGTGTAATAGCCATTGGATACGGACGGAAACTCAGAATCCACATTCGATCCGCCATAGGACAATTCGCTTCGCCACTTTTTTCCCAAATCGAAGCCCACATCGCCGCGAACCCGATTGAAGCGGGAGGCGGTTCGATAACGCAGCCCGTTGTACCAGCCGAGCCTGCCGGAAAGGTTCAGAGTCAGGGATTTGTAAACACGCTGCGCGTGCAGGAAATCCACCGTTCCATAGCCATAGTAACCCTCG
This sequence comes from bacterium, assembly GCA_028711875.1. Taxonomy (GTDB): domain Bacteria; phylum Electryoneota; class RPQS01; order RPQS01; family RPQS01; genus JAHJDG01. The sequence goes on from JAQTRJ010000020.1 coordinate 11,710, forward strand.
CGAATCTGAAACTCCGTGTAGGGAGAATCCACCGGAACGTCGCGAGTCCCCACATGAATCGTACCCAACGCACCGCCACTCAGCAGCTGATAATCCACTTCTCCAATTTCCCCCAGTGGCTGCAGATTGGGATCATACAATCCATCACTCACGCGCCGCTCGGGAATTCCGTCCTTTTCAATCCGCATGAGCCACGAATGCTGATGCCACGGCCAGATGACGATCGGCGCTCCCAAAGTGCCGTAGTCAAGCGGATACATGCCGGGGAACCGACGCAACACATCGCTGAAATCCTCAAAGGGAAATGTCTGAAGGTCTTCCTGGATGAAATTCGGACCTTGCGCAGCGCACAAACCTGCCCATGTGAGCAGAAGGCCGGCAAACCAGGATAGGCGTTTCATGATACCCTCAGGACTTTTTCCAATCGTGGAAGAAGAGGCCGAACGATCACAATAAACACAGCGGCATTGGCGGCGAGATGGATGGCCGCGAACGGTAAACCAATCGTCAGGGAAACCAGAGTCTGGGCAATAGAAAACCCGGCCATCAGAGGGAAAGCCAGGTTCGTCAGAAAATCAAATATCACTGTGCTCAACAGACCGAAACCGATCACCGGAATCGCGTATCCAAAACCGGCACGGCGAGATCGCACAATTTTTGCCGCCATGCCACCCGCCAAACCGACGACAGCCATCCCCATGACTTGCGCAGCCAAGAGCGGCCCCAGTGAGCTGCCCATGGGATGGAAACCGGCAAACAGCGCTTCGGTTAACGCTCCCGTCAGCAGTCCCGCCGGAACACCCAGAAGAAATCCCGCCGAGAAACAGACGGCAGTGACCAACTCGACATTCGGAATGGCGCTGAGCAGCCACCCTGCCGCCACTCCCACCGCCACGAGCATCGCGATGCGAGTGACCATCAACGGGGAGCGATCCGTTTGCGACTCGGAGACCATGCGCATCTCTTCGCACGCGACGAAGAGCCTCCACCTGAACCTTACGACCGAAGGATAAATACGATTGGCAGGTCTCCTGGCTGAGTATCCGGTAAACGCGAATACATGACAGTTGCGGGTCAGCGACGGAATTGCACCGTCTTCCCTATTCTTCCGCCGGGGCGGACACCAATCGTGGGGGATTCAAAGAGCCGAATTTCCTGCCGCAGATCCGGCGCGCCGCTACTCGGCCGAGTCGGAGCTGACGGAGGCCTTCGCGGTAGCGCTCGCTGGGCCGGATGATACCGTGCGGGTTTTTTCCCGGATGCGGGCTTTCTTACCCTTCAGCGCGCGGAGATAGGTCAGTTTGGCGCGTCGCACGTGTCCGCGGCGTAACACTTCGATTTTCGCGATCGTCGGTGATTGGAGCGGAAAAATTCGTTCGACTCCCACGCCCATCGAAATTTTTCGAACGGTGACCGATTCATCCAAACCGCCGCCGCGACGTCCGATTACCGTGCCCTGGAACGCCTGCAGACGCTCCTTGTCCCCTTCCACGACGCGAACCCATACGTTCACGGTGTCGCCGGGAGCGAACGTGGGGACATCCTTGCGCAAATCGTCTTGAGTCCAGTTGGAGATGCGATTCATGATTGGTTCTATGGTTTGGTCAATTGTCTCGATACTCAGGATGATCAGCTAGCCACGCCTGCCATAAATCTGGCCGCCTGGCGCGGGTTCGCTCGAGGCGCTGCTGCAGACGCCATGCTTCGATGCGTTGATGATGGCCGGACATAAGCGGCTCGGGAACCGAAAGTCCCTGACAGATTTCCGGCCGGGTGTAATAGGCCGCGTCGAGCAAACCGTCCTCGAAACTGTCCGTCTCGGCCGAATGAGGGTCGCTCATCGCACCGGGAAGCAAGCGAACGACGGCATCCACCAGTGCGGCAGCCGGGATTTCACCGCCGCCCAGAATAAAATCACCGATCGAAATTTCCGTCCATGCGTCCCGTTCAAACACC
>JAQTRJ010000292.1 GCA_028711875.1 bacterium
GCGCTCGCGATGGCGAAGATGGGCGACGAAGAGATCATCGGTGGCAGACAGGCCGTGCTTGAACGCATTCATGCGGGAGCGGGCCTTGCCGTGGGGAGTGTTGGGCATGGGGGGAAAGTTAGAAATTAGAAACCAGAAATGAGAAAATAGACGAAATAAATATACAACATTTTCTCGGCAGAATCAAGAATATGTTCAATAAAACGCGCAACGCATTGAACGGATTGACAGTTGCGTGTTGGAGCTAAAGGCTAACAGATTGTTTTGAAATGAGAAATTAGAAATGAGAAACGAGAAAGCGGGGGAACGGGAAAACTGGAGTTAGGGAAAATTGAGAGGCGAGGAAGCGTAGCGCCGCACGGATGTGCGCGACGAATGGGCGGGACAAATACGCTTGATTCCGGCAGGGACACAGTCCCTGCTCGGCGGACGGCTTTTGGGTTGTCATCCTGAACGCAGTGATGGAGAAATGAAGGTTATCGCGGGCATGTCGGGCCAGAGGCCCGACCCAGGGGTGAGAAATTCCTTCATCGCTCATCGCTTATCGCTCATCGGTTATCGTTCATCGTTTTTCCCTCGCGATGCCGACGCGGCCCCGCCCCGGCCGGAACCGCGCCACAGAAAAAAAGCGGCACGATGAATCGCGCCGCCTATAAAACACACGGCCGTGTGAAACTATCGAAGCAAACTGCCGTTTGCATCTACAATTTTCGCTTTTCGCTTTTTCGCTTTTTTCTCAGCTGACGTTGATCCCCTCTTCGCGGTACTCGCGGAGCTTGTTGCGCAGCGTTCGGATCGAAATTCCCAGCGCGTCGGCGGTCTTGGTGCGGTTGTTCTCGTTGACCTGCAGCGCGCGGAAAATCGCGGCCTTCTCGATTTCTTTCAGCGAGCTGATCGTGCCGTCGGGCATCATCACCGTCGTGGCCGTTTGCTGCGAATCGAGTTCGTCGAGGAACAGATGCTTGGGCGCGATCATCGGTTCGTTGCAGAGAATCACCGCCCGCTCGATCTTGTGCTGAAGCTCGCGGACGTTGCCCGGCCACGGATACTGCAGCAGCAGTTCGAGCGCGCGCTCGTCGAGGCTGCGAATTTCTTTTCCGTACTCGGAGGAATAGCGCGCGAGAAAGTGACTGGCCAGGAGCGGAATATCCTCGCTCCGCTCGGCCAAAGCGGGCAGGTGCAGCGGGCAGACGTTCAGCCGGTGATAAAGGTCCTCGCGGAAATGCTTTTCCTTAATCTCCTTTTTCAGATCGCGGTTTGAGGTCGCCACGATCCGCACGTCAATTTTAATCGTCTCCCGTCCGCCCAGTTTTTCAAACTCGCGCTCCTGCAAAACCCGTAAAAGTTTGGCCTGCATGGCCGTGCTCATTTCGCTGATTTCGTCGAGCAGCAGCGTGCCGCCGTTGGCCAGCGCGAACCGTCCCTCCACGGTTTTAATCGCTCCGGTAAACGCGCCCTTTTCATGGCCGAACAGCTCAGATTCCATGAGCGTTTCCGGCATGGCCGCGCAGTTCACCTTGATGAACGGCCCGTTGCGGCGCAGACTGTTGACGTGAATTTCGCGCGCCACGAGTTCCTTACCCGTGCCGCTGTCGCCCGTCACCAAGACGGTCGCTTTCGACGGCGCGATCATCTGCAATTGCTCGAACAGCGCCATCATATTGGGAGCCGAGCCGACGATATGTTCGAACTGCGCCTTGCCGCCCAGTTCGCGGCGGAGCTGGAAATTTTCCTGACGGAGTTTGCGGTGTTCGAGAATGCGCTGGAGGCGGATCAGGAGAGTTTCTTGAGGGAACGGTTTTTCGAGAAAATCGTGCGCGCCGTCTTTGATGGCGGTGACGGCGTCGGCGATGGTGCCGTAGCCGGTCATCATGACCACGTCCACCGAGGAGTAGCGCTCGCGGATGGTTTTCAAGAGGGAGAGTCCCGACATCTTGGGCATGCGCACGTCGGAAATCACCACGTCGAACGGCTCGCCCTGCGCCAGACAATCGAGTGCCTGCTGACCGTCGTCGCAGGTTTCGACGACGAAACCGCGTCGTTTCAGAGTCTCCGACACCCAATCCCGGATATGGAATTCGTCGTCCACCACTAAAATGCGAGCCTTTGCCATCGCGCCGTCTCCTTCGCTTGTCGGAATCACGCCGTCAGAGCTTGATTTGGGATAGTTTATCAGAGGGCAGTCACCACAAGGGCAAGTCCGATTGTAGTTACTATGGCAAATATATTCGTAAGCTTCATAATTTAATCGAATTATACATCATGAATAGGAGTTCCGCCAATATACGCAGAGGAATGCGGATTGTCAAGCACTTTTTGCCGGGGAAAGTGTTGCCGATTCGCGACGCACGGCGAGCGATGAGCTTGCTTCTCGACCGCAGAATCGGTAAATTACAGAGTAGATTTTCCCGGCGGAAGTTCATGGAACTGCCTCACATACGAATCACCGGCGCGCGCGAGCACAACCTGAAAAACATCAGCGTTGAGTTGCCGCGCAACAACCTCATCGTTATCACCGGAATCTCCGGTTCCGGGAAGTCCTCTCTGGCCTTCGACACCTTGTATGCGGAAGGCCAGCGCCGCTACGTGGAATCGCTTTCGGCCTACGCACGGCAGTTTCTCGGCCTGATGGAAAAGCCCGACGTGGATTCCATCGAGGGTCTCTCGCCGGCGATTTCCATTCAGCAGAAATCCGGCGTGCGCAACCCGCGCTCGACGGTCGCGACCGTCACCGAGATTTACGACTACCTTCGGCTGCTGTTCGCGCGGATCGGCAAACCGCACTGCCCGCAGTGCGGCAAACCGATTCAGCGGCAATCGGCGCAGGAAATCGTGGATACGCTGCTGAATCTGGCCGAAGGAACGAAAATCGAACTGCTGTCGCCGCTGATCGTCGGCCGCAAGGGCGAATATCGCGAGCTGCTGGACAACGTCCGCAAGGACGGCTTCGTGCGCGTGCGGATTGACGGCGAGGCGCGTTCGCTTGACGAGACCATCACGATCGATAAAAAGCGCCGCCACACCATCGAGGTGGTGGTGGATCGCCTCGTAATCAAGCCGGGACTGCGCACGCGCATCACCGATTCGGTGGAAACCGCGCTCCGGCTGTCGAGCGGACTGCTCTCGGCGGTCATTGACGGACGAAGCGAGCGCGTGTTCAGCGAGCGTTTCGCCTGTCCCGACTGCAATATTTCGATCAGCGAAATCGAGCCGCGGCTGTTTTCGTTCAACAGTCCGTTCGGCGCGTGCGCGCAGTGCAGCGGTCTCGGCTTCAAGCTGGAGATTGATCCCGATCGCGTGGTTCCCAATCCCGATCTGTCCGTGGACGACGGCGCGCTGGCC
>JAQTRJ010000293.1 GCA_028711875.1 bacterium
CCGATTTCGGCCTGCTCAAGCAAGCGCTGTCGGCGGGCGCGGGTGCGATGCTTTCCAAACCGTACCGTATGAAAGACCTGGCCGAACTCGTGAGTTTGGCCGCCCTGCTGGAAAAATCCCTTCGGCTCGAGTCGGAAGAAACCACTCGGGAGGCGGAACCTGTTCGGCTGTGGTGTCCGTCGGGACCGACGATAGACTCCTTCGCCGTGGCCGCTCTCAGCCGTTTTGCCAAGAGCCGCGCTGCCGAGCCGATCGTTGTCGAACGAACGCTGCCCCTGATCGCGATTGAACTCATGGAAAACGCCGCCACGCACGGATCAGCCGGGTTGTCCTCGGCCCGCTATCAGGTCATGTTGGACGATGCCGGTGACGATCTCGAACTCACCGTGACCAATCAGGGCGTTCCGTTTAACTGGCAGAAAGTCCTTGCGCGCGCCAAGACCAGCATGCAAAAAAGCCGCGCTTCCGGACTTCAGCTCATCGTCGCTCTGGCTCGCGAGCTGACCTATCGCGACGGCGGACGCGAGGCTCGGGCGCTGATCGCCAAACGGGAAGGAGTGAATTCCTGAACGCGGAGCTGTTTCACGAGATCTCGGCGCGGGTGCATCCGGATTTTCCGGCCTCCGCCGCGGACTCCGGGCAGCTCCTGGATGTCGCGTTCGGTTCTCTGTCAGCCTTCGACGCGCTGCCGGTGGCTTGTCGGTTGGTGGGATCGGACCTGCAAGTGCTTTGGCAGACTCCCCGGCTGACGGAATTCGTGAAGCATATGGCCGGAGGAGCCTGCTGCGAGAGTCTTGGAATGCGGCACACCGCAGCCGACTGTGTTTCGACCCGCACGCTCGAACAGCGCCGGCCGCAGCAGCGGACGCTCTGGCTGGGCCGCCTGCAACTGGCCGTGGAAACTGTGCCGGTACGCTGCGCGGACGGCGGTGGGATCGGCAGTCTGGAATTCTTCCGGAATGTGACGTCGGAGAAAAAACTCGAAGGCGCGCTCATTCGCCAGCAGGAATTACTTGAGACGATTAATCGCTCCATGATCGAAATCAACCATCATCTTGAAGCGGCGCAGGCGGAACTGGAAGAGAAGAATCACTGTCTCGAGCAGGCTAACGAACAGCTGCGGTCGCTCGATCAGATGAAGGACGATTTCCTGAGCATCGTCTCCCACGAACTCAAAGCTCCGCTGACCTCGATCAAGGCATCCGTCAGTCTGATCGCCGGCAGTGAAGCCGGCAAACTCAGCGCCACGGGCGCGGAGCTTCTCGACGTTTGTCATCGCAGCACTGAACGGCTGCATCGCTTGGTGGAAGATCTGCTCGATGTGACGCGGATCGAGTCCGGTCATTTGAGTCTGGGCTTCCGCCGCTTCTCGGCGCGCGAGATGATTCTCGAATGCCTGCGCGCCGTACAGGCGCTGGCCGACGAGAAAGGGCTGGCGTTGGAATGCCGCGCAGAGCCTGATTTCGAGATCACCGCCGACCGGGATCGCTTGATTCAAGTCGTCGTTAATCTGGTGAACAACGCCATCAAATTTACCGAGCACGGCGCTGTGACCGTGGAGGCGAGCGGCGCGCCGAATCGCATCGAGTTCCGCGTGCGGGATACCGGGATCGGAATTCCCGAGGAGTCGCTGTGGCGGGTGTTCGATAAATTCACGCAAGTGGAATCGTCGCTGCGCCGCAACTCCGGAGGCACCGGACTCGGCTTGGCCATCGTCCGCGGCATTATCCGCGAGCACGGGGGAGACATTCAGGTCAGCAGCCGTGTGAACGAAGGAAGCTGCTTTACGTTTTCGATTCCTCAACCTCCGGGAAAACGCGGCGATGGCGCAGCCAGTCCTCTTGATTGAAGACGACGCGGACATTCGTCTGCTCGCGGAGATGACGCTCCGTCTCGCCGGAGTCAAGGTCGTGTCGTGTGGAAAGGGTTCCGAGGGACTCGAAGCTCTCGGTTCGCAGGAGTTCAGTCTGGTGATCCTCGACATCATGATGCCGGATATGTCGGGCTACGACGTCCTCGACCGAATTCAGGAGCGCATGGGGCATGATGCTCCGCCGGTCGCCCTGTTTACCGCCCGACCGCCGGAAGCCACTCTTCGCGAAACCCGGCAGCGATCAGTGGTCTGCGTGCTGCCCAAGCCGTTCGATCCGGAGACGTTCGGAAAAACCGTTCGCGAACTTATTGGAGATGATCGTGCCGGAAACCACCATTGATTCTATGTTGTCTGGTCTCAGGCGTTCCTATCTGGAAGCGCTGCCCGGTAAGCTCGAAACGCTGAAGCAGGCCGTTGCGACGTTGGATTTCGCCGAGCTGATTCGGATCGGACACCAACTCAAGGGATCGGGACGTTCCTACGGATTCGCGCCGATCAGCGATCTCGGAGCGCGCATCGAGCAGGCGGCGTACGACCGAAGACAGGCGCTCCTGGAACCGATCCTGATCGAATTCCGCGAACTCATTCAGCAGTTGTCCGAAGTGTCAGAGCCGATGGAGAAACCGTGAGCGCTCCGAGTTCCAGCATCTTGGTCTGCAATGACGATCGGGACATGCTGCGCCTGATGGTGGAGCAGTTGAAATCCCGCGGCTACGATCCGGTCTGGGACGCCGAGGACGGCGAGGCCGGGATCGAGATGGCCCGCCGCATGCATCCCGATCTGGTCGTTTCCGATGTCTCGATGCCGCGCGTGGATGGATTTCAGCTCTGTCGGATTCTGAAATCGCCGCTCTTTGCCGATAGCGACACGATCCCCGTGATTCTGACGTCGGCGACTTATCGCGACGTTATCGCCGAGCAAGTGGCGCGCAGCGTCAAGGCGTTCGCCTACCTGCAGCAGCCCTACGAGCCGGGCGACCTGTACCGGCTCATCGAACTCGCGATGGGACGCGCTGTAACTCGCGGCGACGACAAATACCTGCTTCGCTATCTCGGGACGGTGGCCGTTGTGGACGACGATCCGGAGATCGTGCGGCTTCTGAAGGGCATTCTCGAGAGCGAAGGCTGGTGCGTGGAAACCGCCGCCAGCAGCGGCGAGGCGATGGCTCTGCTCAGCAAGACCCGCGTCCACTTGGTGATGCTGGATTATCAATTGCCTGATATGAACGGGCTGGAAACGCTGCAGTGGATCAAGACGAACAACCCTGACGCCATCGTCATCATGACCACCGCCAACACCGCCGAAGACGTCATCATCAGCCTGATCAAAAACGGTGCGGACGACTACATTCGCAAGCCGTTCACCGTGGAGAACATCGTCGGCGCGGCGCGCAGCGCACTGAACAAGTATAATTTCCTGCGCGTGCACGAACAGTTTCAGGAGAAGATCGA
>JAQTRJ010000021.1 GCA_028711875.1 bacterium
GGATCGCCGTGCCTTCGCGAAGAAACTCGGGATTGTAGGCAAGAATAAATCCTTCGCCCTCGCGCTTGCCGGAAAGCTTTTCCAGACGGGGCAACACTTCGCGGCGGGTGGTACCGGGAAGCATGGTGCTGCGCACGATCACGGTGTGGGGATGTGAAATCTTCGCCAACGCGCGCCCGAGATCGTCCGCCACCCGCTGCACGTAATGGATGCTGAGTGCGCCCGACTCGAGCGACGGAGTGCCCACACAAACCAGTGAAAAATCGCTGTGGGCGATGGCTTCATCGGCCGACATCGTTCCGCGCAGTCGTCCTGATTTCGCGTATTGGCCGATCAATTCGGACAGACCCGCTTCGATAATCGGACTTTCCCCGCGCTGGATGAAGCCGACTTTGTCGGGGTCCACATCCACGCCCCAGACTTCATGGCCGAGATCACAAAAACACGCTGCCGATACGCAACCGACGTATCCCAGTCCGAAAACGCTGATTCGCATAGATTTTTTCCGTGGAAAAGGTGCGTTTGCCCATCAGGCACTGTTTATTGCCTGCTTAGAAGATACGAAGCTCCAGTCGAAATCGCAAATTTTACACCGTAGCAATGGCGATTCTTTGATGGCGCAACGGCCGGCGCACCTCTCTCGAAGTTCTGACTCCATCAGTTTTTCCGTTCCCGCCCCGCCAGACGGCAATCGGGCGAGAAATGGACAAGCGGGCAGGTTTTTCATCCCCTACCCGCTTTCTGGTCATATTGACCTATCGGTCGGCTACTATTCGCGAATCACGCGGGAAATGCGATAGATCGCCTGCGAATCGGCCGCCACGGGGATTCTCAGCCAGTTGGAATCGCTGTTCATCCAGAAAACGAAGGCTGTATCGTACGACAAAAGCCGGGAGACCCGGTACAGGGAATCGCCAGGCAGGCTCTCCCAATTGAGTTCCAATGTATCCGGCGAAACGACCAGTACCGTCAGGCTGTCCACCGGGCCGTCGGTCACGCTCAGCGTGTTCGATCTCGAAGCGGTATTGCCGTACGCGTCGCGGCTGCCCACGGCAAAGAAGTACGACTCCGGCGGCGCCGTCAAATCGCGCAGAATCGAACCCGTCTTGTGAAAATCATACAGATCGCTCAGGTAGGATTGCATGCGCGTCGCGAATGGAGATTCATCGCTGATCTCCACCGTGTCGTAGTAGAGCATGTACGTATCGAAATTCGGATCGGCCGCCTCGGGAGTCCACCGCAGATAGACTTCGCTGTCCGTCAACCGGGTTGCCTGATACAGCGTGACCGTCGCGGGGGGAAGCGTATCCGTGTTCACCTGATAGTAGCGAATAACGCTGTCCAGCGCTGAGATCAACGGCTGATAGTATTCGACTGCCAGAGCATAGGTTTCCGTCGTTGGGGGCAACGGCCCCGCCAGCCAGCGCGGCCAGTCCGTTGGATTCCAGAGGGCGTCGGGATACTCGTCAATCTCGATATGAATGAAATTTTCCGGATCGGCGTATACGTCGTGATCGTCGTGACTGTACTCCGCCTGCTGATTTCCCGCGGCTCCAAGCAGATCATAAATCGAAGCGATGTCCAGCGTGTCGTCCGGGCCAAAGAACTTATAGGCCGGCTGCGACCAGAGACCGGCATAATCGTCCACGCGCCGATGAATGGTCTCATCCTCCGTAAGCCCGTTCACAGGGTCCAAGCCCAACGCATGGATGAGGTCTATGTGTCCCGCCAGATCCCGTAGCGGCGGATTGGGGAACTGATCGTCGCGGAAGGCGGAAATCTGCAGATCCTTCAGCGAGCCATGCGCGCCGGTGTCGTAGGAGTGCATCTGCACGGTTAGCAGCGGATCGGCCGGGCCGCCATCGAGCAGATCGAACAGCGTTTCGTGAGCTGCCTGAAACGGACAGCGGTTGTTGCGAGTCGGATCGCTGAGCGATTTCGAGTTATCGTAGGGAGGCCATTGGGTATTCCACAGCACCTCCCGCCCCGCCCCGGCGATCAGCATCGCCCGCGCCCCGGCTTGAATGAACAGCTCGAGTCCCACCGGGATTGAGATGAAGTCGTCTTCCGGATGCGGCATCTCGATCAGCAGCTTGGGACAGGCTGGCGTGGGATTGAACACGAAGAGTCCCCAGCCTTTGGCGAAACTGCCGATCACATCGTCGGTTTGACTTGTGTCGGTATTGACGTCCACGAAACTGCTGTCGAGACTTTCGCGCACGACGAAAAAGGTCGCTCCGATGCTGGTGTCGGCCAGTTCTGCCAGTTCATAGTGCCAGCCCGGCTCGTTGGCAATCAGAATGGAATCCACCGCATTCCATTCGCCATCCACGGCCGCGGCAAAAACCGCCCGCCAGCCCGTCAGAGTTGCATCACCGGCCGGGCCGTTGGGAATCAACGTGAACGAGCCGAAGCCACTGGCCTGAGGATCGAGCCAGGCCGGGCCGTAATCGTTGTATCCTTCGCGGGCTATTCCTTCGGAGATGTGGCTGGTCCAGTTGTCATAGCCGCAGGCCGGACACTCACCCAGCACGAAGCCTCGCAAGCTACCCACCTCCCCCAACCCAGTAAAAGCCCAGACCGAGGAGGACATCGTGATGAAAAATAAAAGGATAGCCAGTTTCTTTATCATGGATTATCGGGTAGTGTCCAGCGATTCCGACCGATTGCTTCTGATCTTTTCAATATGGAGGGAGATGGAAGGAAAGTCAACGATCGGGACAATGTAAAGATAAGTTTGTGATTATTCCCCAGATATTTCACACACCAACAATAAACAGATACTTGGAATGATCTTCTTGGCTGTATTGCTGTTATTATCGGCATAGTTTCACTCTGATAGAGAGGACTTCTGCATCAAATTTTTGCCTGAACGGGTCTGTTTAATTAATCAAATGCAATATCTTGCAAACACATGAATGAATTCTTGGCCGGTTTGTCTTGAAGATTTCGTGAAATTTTTCTATATTGGCGTCCCCAGATTGCGGGCTCGGCCCGGTCAGGTAAAAACCCCCATAGGCTATTCGCCCGCAGGGGCGGGCTGAATGACAAACTAAGGAAGGTCTGTGATGAGCAGCAAAGCGTTCAATCCGTTCGAGATGGCTCAAGCGCAGTTCGACAAGGTGGCCGATCTTCTGGAACTCGATCCCGCCACGCGTGAACTCCTGCGCAATCCCCTTCGGGAGTTCCAGTTTCTGATTCCCGTGCGGATGGATGACGGGACGGTCAAGGTGTTTCGCGGTTTCCGGGTTCAGCACAACGATGCCCGTGGCCCCGGCAAGGGCGGCATCCGTTTTCACCCGCACGAGTCGCAGGACACGGTTCGTGCGCTGGCCATGTGGATGACCTGGAAGTGCGCGGTGGTGGATATTCCTTTGGGCGGCGGCAAGGGCGGTGTGATCTGCGATCCCCACAATCTAAGCGCGCGCGAGCAGGAGCAAATCTGCCGCGGTTGGATTCGCCAGTTGGCCAAGGACATCGGCCCGCTGGTGGACGTGCCGGCTCCCGACGTCATGACCAACGCTCAACACATGCTGTGGATGCCGGACGAGTTCGAGCACATTCACGGCGGCCATTTTCCGGGATTCATCACCGGCAAGCCGGTCGGCATGGGAGGCTCGCTGGGCCGCACCGAAGCCACCGGTTACGGCGTCATCTTCACCGTTCGCGAAGCCCTCAAAGAGCTGGGCATGGCGCCCGGAAAGACGATCGCCAGCGTACAGGGCTTTGGCAACGTCGCTCGTTACGCGATTGATCTCTACACGCAGATGGGCGGCAAGGTGATCTGCGTCTCCTGCTGGGATCAGAAGGATCAGACCTCGTACAGCTACCGCAAGATGGACGGCATCAACATGCAGCAACTGCTCGGGATCACCGACCGTTTCGGCGGCATCGAGAAGGACAAGGCGCGCTCCCTGGGCTACGAAGTCCTGCCCGGCGACGCCTGGATCGAGCAGGAAGTGGACATCCTCATTCCCGCCGCCCTCGAAAATCAGGTGACGGGCGCCAGCGTGAAGAAGATTCACAAGCGGGTGCGGCTGATTGCCGAAGGCGCGAACGGGCCGACCACGCCGGATGCCGACAAGGTGATTCAGGAACGCGGGATTTTCGTGGTTCCCGATTTCCTGTGCAATGCCGGAGGCGTGACCTGCAGTTATTTCGAGCAGGTTCAGTGCAATATGAATTATTACTGGGAGCGGGACGAGGTGCTGACCAAGCTCGACACCAAGATGACCAACGCTTTCCTGGCCGTGAGCAATCTGGCCCGTCAGCGCAAGCTGTATATGCGCGATGCGGCCTATGTGATCGCGGTCAACCGGGTGGCTTCGGCCTGCCGGGATCGCGGCTGGGTCTAAGTTTTTCCGGAGAATTCCCGAAGGGGCGGTTGACAAACCGCCCCTTCTTGTGTATTATGAGAAGCTAAAGTACCCCCTGTCCCCCCAAAAAACGAGTTTTGGAGGGGAGAATGAGGGTTTCCCCCAAAATCTGTGATTTGGGGGGAATACAAGGGGGTCACAAACGAAGCTGCTGAACCGGAACAACTCCCTTCCATGCTGAAATCCACCCACAAAGCCATTACCGAGTACTACCGCCAGCGCGACGCTCTTGCACGGCAGGGTGTCATACACGAAATGGGTGTGCGGTCGGCGTTTCAGATGCTCCTTCAGCAAACGGCTCCCAAATACGGCTGGACGCTGGTCACGGAGGAGACGCTGCCCAAGTCGCGGCTGCGGCCCGACGGCACGCTCAAGGATGATTTTCAGTTCCGGCGCGGATTCTGGGAGTCGAAGGACGAGTTCGACGATCTGCAGATGGAGATCGAGGCCAAGACCCGCAAGGGCTATCCGATCACCAACACGATTTTTGAGGACAGCCGCGAGGCGGTGCTGTTTCAGAATCGCCGCGAGGCGATGCGGGCGCGGCTCGATGACGCCCGGCAATTGGCCGATCTGCTCAACGCGTTCTACGGCTACAAAGAACCGCACATCGAGGATTTCGAGAAGGCGGTGGACGAGTTCAAGGAGCGGGTTCCCGAACTCGCCGGCGGGCTGCTGAAAAAAATCGAGGCATCCTACAAGCGCAACGCCGAGTTCCGCGCCGCGTTCGACGGCTTTTTCGAGCTGTGTAAAACCTCGCTGAATCCGAACATCCGAGCCGAAGCGGTCAAGGAGATGCTGGTGCAGCATCTGCTGACCGAGCGGTTGATCCGCAATATTTTTGACAATCCCGAGTTCCGCCGCCGCAACGTGATCGCGTCCGAAGTCGAGAAGGTGATTGACGCGCTCACCGGCGAGTATTTCAACCGGCAGGAGTTTCTCGACCAGCTCAACCGCTTCTACGTGGCCATCGAGCGCGCCGCGCAGGAGCAGTATGAGTTCTCCGAGAAGCAGAAGTTCCTCAATTCCATTTACGAGCGGTTCTTTCAGGGATTCTCGGTCAAGGTGGCGGACACGCACGGCATCGTGTACACGCCGCAGCCGATCGTGGACTTCATGTGCGCGTCGGTGGTGGAGGTGCTGAAGACGGAGTTCGGCAAGGAACTGGGCGACCGCGACGTGTTCATCATTGATCCGTGCACGGGCACCGGCAATTTCGTGGTCAATCTGCTGCATCGCTTTTCGCCGCGCGACCTGCCCCGCGTCTATCGCCAGCAGCTCTTCGCCAACGAAGTGATGCTCATGCCGTATTACATTGCCGCGCTGAACATCGAACACGCTTATTATGAACTCACCGGCAAGTACGAGCCGTTCGAGGGGCTTTGTTTCGTGGACACGCTCGATCTCGCCGAGGCCCGGCAGTCCACGCTGGGCTTCATGAGCGAGAAGAATCTCGAACGGGTCGAACGGCAGCGCAAGGCTCCGATTACGGTCGTCATCGGGAATCCGCCGTACAACACGAATCAAGTCAACGAAAACGACAACAATAAGAACCGAAAATACGAAATAGTTGACCGACACATTGCAGAGACTTATGCGCGTGATTCCAAAGCCACCAACCGGAATAAGCTCGGCGATCCCTACGTGAAGTTCCTGCGATGGTCTGCCGACCGTTTAGAGGATCGTGATGGAATTGTGTGCTTTGTGACCAACAACAGTTTCGTGGAGCAGATTGCCTTTGACGGGATGAGAAAGCACCTCTCCGAGGATTTCTCTTCTTTTCGTCATCTCAACCTGCACGGAAATGTCTATAAGAATCCGAAGCTGAGCGGCACAACGCATAACGTGTTCGGAATCAAGGTCGGCGTGGGAATAACGATTGCTGTACGAAAGAAGAAAGAGAAGAAGAGTAAGCTGTTCTACTACCGCGTTCCTGAGTTCTGGCGAAAAGAGGAGAAATTCGATTTCCTGAACGAAGCAGGCTCGGTTGCCTCGGTCAAGTGGCAGCGGCTGACACCCGATGCGCGGCATAGCTGGTTCCCCGCCGAGCACGAGGACGAGTTTGCGGGCTTCATCCCGCTCGGAACGAAGGAAGCGAAACGCGGAGAAAGTGGAGAAACTCTATTTGGCCTCTTCTCCAACGGCGTCAAGACAAACCGTGATATGGTGGTGTATGATTTTGACCAGCGGAGTCTTGAAAAGCGCACAAAGACTTTCATTGCTGCCTATAATGCAGAAGTACATCGCTATCAAGACGAAGGTATGCCTGAAGATATTGATGCCTTTGTGGATTATTCAAAAATTGATTGGAGTCGAGACCTCAAGTCGGACTTAAGACGGGGGAAACCGGTCAAGTACAGTTCTAAATGCCTCCGCTCTTCTCTTTACAGGCCTTTCGAGACAATGCACCTGTATTTCGATTCAATATTAAATGAGGAAGTATATCGTTGGCCGCAGTTTCAGCCAAATGCTGAATCTGAGAATCTCCAAATCTGCGTGTCCGGCATTGGCAGCAGCAAGCCGTTTCACGCCTTGATGACGAACATCATTCCCTGTCTCGATCTCCTTGAGAAAACCCAGTGCTTCCCCTTCTACGTGTACGACGAGGACGGGACGAACCGGCGGGAGAATATCACGGATTGGGCGCTTCAGGCATTCAAAGAAAAATATGAAATAAGAAATGAGAAATTAGAAAGGAAGAAAGATTCCGGCAGGATCACAGACCCTGCTCGGCGGGAAAAGGATGCCGCTTCATCGCTCATCGCTCATCGTTCATCGCTTTCAAAGTGGGATATTTTTTATTACGTGTACGGGCTGCTGCACCATCCGGTCTACCGCGCGCGCTACGCCGACAATCTGCGCCGCGAACTGCCGCGGATTCCGTTTGCGCCGGATTTTTGGGCGTTCAGCGAGGCGGGACGGAAACTCGCCGAGCTGCACCTGAAGTACGAAGAGCTGACGCCGGTCTGGGAAGATTCCGGCAGGGACACAGTCCCTGCTCGGCGGGAATCGGATTCCGGGCACGCGGGGACGCATGCCTCGGCGAAAAAATCTGTGGAGATGCATGCCGCAGAGAAGAAATCTGTGGGGACGCATGCCGCGGCGATTCGATTGGTGATTGATCCGAAGGCGAAGGCGCGGGATTTGTGGCGGGTGAAGAAGATGAAGCTGGTGAAAGCGAAGGATGAAGGCGGAAGGATGAAGGATGAACCGGCTGAACTGAAGATCAACGATTCTATCACGATCACCGGCATTCCCAACGAAGCGTTCGAGTACCGGCTCGGCAACCGGAGCGCGCTGGAATGGGTGGTGGATCAATATCAGGTAAAGACCGACAAGCGCAGCGGCATCGTGAGCGATCCCAACCGCGACGACGATCCCGAATATATCGTGCGATTGGTCGGACAAGTGATCCGCGTCAGCCTCGACACCGTGGAAATCGTAAACAACCTGCCTGAAAATCTCTCATGACCGACACGCCGGGTTCCATAGATCAATTCCTTCGCTCGCTGCAGGAGCGCGCCAAAGAACTCGGCTGTCTGTACCGAATCGAGGAGCTGCTGCTCCATCCCGACGACGAACTTGCGAAGATCTTGCGCGGCGTGCTGGAAGCGATTCCCGCGGGCTGGCAATTCCCCGACCAGTGCCGGGCCGCTATCCGCTATGAGGGAGCGGATTACGCCCTGCCCGGCTTTCAAGAAACGCCGTGGATGCTGACCGCTCCGCTGCACATGCAGCAGGAGACCGTGGGAACGATCACGGTGTGCTATCTCAGCGAGCAGCCCGCCGCCGAAGACGGGCCGTTTCTGAAAGACGAAATCCGGCTGCTGGAAACGATCGCCAACCGCCTCAGTCACTTTCTGCACTATCGGCAGACGCGGCAGGCCTATCGCGAGCAGCAGGCGGCGAAGACGGGCGCGCTCCCCGCCGGCAAGCGGGAATGGGAAATGGCGATTGACCTGCTGCGGCAGACCGATCATCAGCTCCTGCACCGCGTGATTCGCAAGATGTTCATCCGGCTGCGCTCGGTCGGACTCCCCGAAGCGATCGCGCTGCAGGAGCGCCTGATCGCGGATGAGGGTCTGCCCGCCGACGAGAACCGCCCGCTGCGCAAACAGGCTTTCGACCTGTCGCCCGAGACCACGGCGCAGATTATCGAGATCGCCAAGAAACATTTTTCGAACGAAGAAATCCTGAACTGGGTTCACAAATGGATTCAGGAGGATCGTTCGAGTTTTCTGGTGACGGCGCTGGAAAATCCCGGAACGACGCTGGGCGAGGTGGCCAGCGCCATTCGCCGCTTCCATCAGATCGCCCGCGAGGGCATGGAGCTTTCGCCTTCCGCCAACAAAGAAATCCGGGTGTCGCTGATCCAGCGGTTTTTCACCGATCAGCTCGAATACATCAACATCGCCAAGGAGTTCGTTGACCTCGAGGATTTCCATGCGCTGCTGAGCCGGATCATCTTCCCCACCGGCAGCCACGGCATGTTGGGCGGCAAGAGCGCGGGCATGTTCATCGCGTCGCGGATCATCGAGACGTTCGCTAAAGAACACGACGTTTTGCGCGGCATTCGCACTCCCAAGACGTGGTACCTGGCCTCCGACGGACTGCTGAACTTCCTGACGCATAACGATCTGGAAGAATTGGTCGAGCACAAATACCGCGAGATTGACGAAATCCGCCGCGAGTACAATCACATCGTGCAGGTGTTCAAGCACTCGCGGCTCACACCGGAAATCGTGCAGGGACTCTCGGTAGCGCTCGACGATTTCGAAGATCGCCCACTCATCGTCCGCAGCTCCAGCCTCCTTGAAGATCGTTTCGGTTCCTCGTTCTCAGGAAAATACAAGAGCCTGTTTCTGGCCAATCAGGGCACCAAACAGCAGCGGCTGGAAGCGCTGATGGACGCCGTGGCCGAAGTGTACTCCTCGACGTTCGGTCCCGATCCGATTCAGTATCGCGCCGAGCGCGGATTGCTCGATTTCCGCGAAGAGATGGGAATCATGATTCAGGAGGTGGTCGGCGCGCGGATCGGCCGCTATTTCTTTCCCGCCTACGCCGGCGTGGCGTTCAGCAACAACGAGTTTCGCTGGTCGCCGCGCATCCGCCGCGAAGACGGCTTGCTGCGCCTCGTCCCCGGTCTGGGGACGCGCGCGGTGGACCGTCTGAGCGACGACTACCCGATTTTGATCGCGCCCGGTCAGCCCGGATTGCGCGTCAACGTCACCGTGGACAAAGTGACGCGCTACTCGCCGCGGCAGATGGACGTCATCAATCTCGAAACCAATTCGTTCGAGACAGTGGACGTCCGCGACGTGCTGCGCGAATACGGAACCGAAATTCCGTGGCTGAACCAGATGATCTCGCTCTGTTCCGGCGGTCATCTGCGCACCCCCAGCGGTTTGACGCCCGATTTGAACGAGGACGATTTCTGCGTTACGTTCGAAGGGCTGATCACGCGCACTCCGTTCATCAGGCAAATGCAGCTCGTGCTGCGTCTGCTGCAGGACAAGCTGGGCACGCCGGTGGACCTCGAATTCGCTTCGGACGGCGTCCATTTCTATCTGCTGCAGTGTCGTCCGCAGGCCTACGCGACGGGCAACGTTCCGGCTCCCATTCCCCGCGACTTTCCTCCCGATCAGGTGGTGTTCACGGCCAACCGCTTCGTTTCCAACGGACGCCTGCCCGACGTCACCCACATCGTGTACGTGGATCCGTCAAAATACGGCGAGATTTCCAATCTGGATACGCTGCGCGAAGTGGGACGCTGCGTGGGCCGGCTGAACGCGATCCTGCCCAAGCGCCGCTTCATTCTGATGGGACCGGGGCGCTGGGGCAGCCGCGGCGATATCAAGCTCGGCGTCAATGTGAGTTATTCGGAGATCAAGAACACCTGCATGTTGGTGGAGATCGCTCGGAAGCTCGGCAACTACGTTCCCGATCTCTCGTTCGGCACGCATTTTTTCCAAGACCTCGTCGAATCCTCGATCCGCTATCTTCCTCTCTATCCCGACGACGAGGGAATTCTGTTCAACGAGCGCTTCCTCACCGAATCGCCCTCGCTGCTGCCTGAGCTGCTCTCCGAATTCGCTTCGCTCGCCGACGTAGTGCGAGTCATTGACGTGCCCGCCTGCACAGACGGCCGTGTGCTGCGCGTGCTGATGAACGCCGATCTCGACCGGGCCATCGGCCTGCTCTCGCTGCCCACTGCTCAAGTCGAAGAAATGGGCGAGGTCACGCCGCCGGTTTTCGACACCTCTTCCGAAGACCATTGGCGCTGGCGAAACCGGATGATCGAGCGCATGGCCGAGCAGATGAGTCCCGGCCGCTTCGGAGTGAAGAGACTCTTCGTCATCGGCAGTACCCAGAGCGCCACCGCCGACGCGTCCAGCGACATTGATCTGGTGGTTCATTTCGCGGGCACGGACGAGCAGCGGCAGCTGCTGCTGAGTTGGTTCGATGGCTGGAGTCTTTGTTTGGCCGAAGTGAATCATCAGCGCACCGGTGTCCGTCTGCCGCGGATGCTTGATGCGCGGCTGGTCAGCGATCAGGAGTTTGAAGAGATGTCCGACGAATTCGCCGCCACCGCCCGCGAGATACCGCTGCGGTTCGATACGGACGATACCATTCCCGCCGCATAGAAACGTCCCAACACATCGCAATCTGAACACAGGGAAGGAGACAACTTGGCCAAAGGAGTTTCCGTCATCACGCAAATTCGCGGCCTGAAAGCGAATTTCTGGGTGGCCAACTGGATGGAAGCCAACGAGCGGCTCGCGTTTTTCAGCGTGCGCGCCATTGCTCCACTGTACATGGTGGCCGCCATCGCCAACAACGGTCTGGCGCTTTCCTATTCGGAGAAAGGCCTTATCTACACGGTCTGGGCGCTGGTGCAATGTCTGGTGCCCATGGTGTCGGGCGGATTCACCGACGAATACGGCTACAAGAAAAGCCTGTACGTCGCGTTTTCGATCAACATTCTCGGCTATCTGACCTTCGCGTTCGCCGGAGGATTCTGGTCGGCGATGGCCGCGTCGTGTCTGGTCGGACTCGGCACGGCGATCTTTAAGCCGCCCGTGCAGGGAACCATTGCCAAAGCCTCCACCGAGGAAAACAGCTCGGTCGCGTGGGGCTTTTTCTATTGGATGGTCAACGTCGGCGGCACGCTGGCGCCGTTTCTGGCGGCTATTTTACGCGGCGAGAACAACTGGCGGCTCGTCTTTTTCTGCGCGGCGGGCGTGACGCTGTTCAATTATATCCCTGCCATATTTTTCTACAAGGAACCCGAGCGCATCTCCACCGGCCAGCGCAAGACGATGAGCCAGACGTTCATCGAGACCATGAAGACCCTGCGCGACAAGGACTTCATGATCTTCCTGCTGATCTTCAGCGGCTTCTGGTTCATGTTTATGCAGCTGTGGGACCTGCTGCCGAATTTCATTGACGAGTGGGTCGTCTCGCGCGACATTGCCCCGGCCTTTCGCTTCATCAGCGATGGTCTCGTGCTCGAAAACGGCAACGTCAAGCCGGAAATGCTCATCAACATTGACAGCGCCGCGATCATTCTGCTCATGCTGCCGATCGCTTGGCTGACGGGGAAATTTCATCCGATGATCGCCCTGATCGGCGGCATGTTGATCTCGCTCGTAGGCTTTTTCTTCAGCGGCTTCAGCAACATCGGCTTCATCGTTGCGCTCTCAATCTTCATCTTTGCCATCGGCGAGATGTGGTGCAGTCCCAAGTTTTCCGAGTACATCGGCCTGACCGCGCCGCCAGACAAGAAGGCGGTCTATATGGGCTACTCGAACATTCCCTTCGCGATCGGCTGGGCGGGCGGCAATCTGATATCGGGATTTCTCTATGACCACCTCGGCAGCAAGCTCCACTTCGCCCGCCAATACCTGATTCACAATCAGGGAATGGACGCCGCCGCCGTCGCCGCGATTCCGCAGGATCAAATCATGGAAACGATGGCGGCCGGACTGAACGGCGGCACGGGCGCGACGATGGACGAAGCCACCCGCGTTCTGTGGAACATGCATCACCCGTGGCTGGTGTGGGCGATTCTGACCACGGTGGGAGTCGTCTCCACCGCACTCATGATCGTCTACTACATTCGCATGCGCAAACCGCGCGCGTAGAAACCGGTTCCGCGTTTCGCGCGCGTTCCAAACATCGAGGATACCATGGACGACCTTCGGTTGAATCGAAAAGACCTGCGCTTCATCGTCGTGTGTCTGGCGCTGCTGCTGGGCGGACTGCTCGTCAGCGTGCGCTATTTCCATCGGGCGTTTCCCGAAGCGTCCATTGACTTCCGTTTGAATCGGCCCCAATCGCAGCGCGTCGCCGCCGATTTCCTCCGAAGTTTAGACCTGTCCCCGCCCGCCGATTATCGCCACGCGGCGCGTTTCGGCTATGACGGCACGGCGAAGACGTATCTCGAAAAAGAATTGGGCGTGGCGGCGCGGCGAAGTATCTGGGCGCGCCCGTCCGTCTCTGGTACTGGCAGCATCGCTGGTTCAAGCCGGGCACGAAAGAAGAGTATCGCGTCTTCGTGTCGCCGGAAGGCGGCGTCGTGCGGCTGACGCACGAGCTGGCCGAAACCGCGCCGGGCGCCGACTTAACAGAAGATGACGCGCGCGCCGCCGCCGAGCGCTTTCTGTTCGGCACGATGCGCGCCGATTCCGCGCACCTGATCTTCCTCGAATCGCAGCGGATCGGGCGTCCCGACCGCACCGACTGGACGTTCACCTATCGCGCACGCGGCATCGAACCTGTGGTCGGATCAGACTACCGCTATACCGTCAGCGTCCTCGGCGATCACGTCGGCGAATACTCCGAGTATCTGCACGTTCCCGAAGTCTGGAAGGCGTCGTTCGGCCGGCTGCGCAGCTACAACGAAACGGCGGGGAGCGCGGCCGGCGTGGGTTTTATGCTCACCGCTATCGCCATGGTCGCCGTTTTGTTCATCCGCATTCGCCGCCGCGACATTCGCTGGCGCGTCGCGCTCGGATTCGGCCTCGTGGCAGCGGCGCTCACGCTGCTTAACCAGATCAACGAGCTTCCGCTTCACTTCTATTGGTACGACACCACGTCCTC
>JAQTRJ010000294.1 GCA_028711875.1 bacterium
CCGCCCCGCTGGGACCTCGATCGTGGTATCCGTGACGAAACCGGTTTGCAGACCGCCGATAAGAATATCAGCACCCGGAACCGACGTGGTGACCCGCACCGATCCGTTTCGTTCGGGCTGATAGATCAGGATGAAGTACGCGACTCCCGCGATGATGACGAGCGGGAGCATGATCTTCAGCACCGCCGCGAGGATGGCCACCGCGGACGCGGAACCCCGATGAGTCGTTCGAGCCGTTCGTCTGCTATATCTCACGCCGATGTCGTCCCACTTTGTTGACGAGGATCGTTGAACGCGCCTTGCTTGAGCAGCGGAGTCAGCAAATCAATCGGCACCGGGAAAATGGTCGTGGAATTGTTCTCGGAAGCCACTTCCACCAGAGTTTGAAGGAAGCGAAGCTGCAAGGCCGAGGGATGGCGCTCAATCACGGCGGCCGCCTCGGTGAGCTTATCGGCGGCCTGACGTTCACCGTCCGCGGCGATGATCTTGGCCCGCCGCTCGCGCTCAGCTTCCGCCTGACGCGCCATGGCACGCTTCATCTCCTGTGGAAGATCCACGTGCTTGACTTCCACCAGCGAGACTTTGATGCCCCACGGTTCGGTAGCCTGATCAATGATGGTCTGGAGTTGATCGTTGATCTTGTCGCGTTTGGCGAGTAATTCGTCGAGTTCGACCTGGCCGAGCACGCTGCGAAGCGTCGTCTGCGAGATCTGACTGGTGGCAAAGAGATAGTTCTCCACCTCAATAACCGCCTTCTCGGGATCGAGAACACGGAAATAGACCACCGCATTAACTTGCATGGAGACGTTATCATGGGTGATAATGTCCTGCGTCGGGACATCGAACACCACGGTCCTCAGACTAACCTTCACCATCCGATCTACGATGGGAATCAGGAGAATGAGTCCCGGTCCCTTGACTCCGATGCAACGTCCGAGACGGAAAATTACGCCGCGCTCGTATTCGTTCAGAATGCGAATCGCGGAGATCACGAGAAAGAGCAGGAAAACAATCAGGAAGACGTAGAACGGCAGCATGTCTACTTCTCCTTTCGTTATTTAGCGGACGTTTCCGGCGAATCGGCCGGTTTGACCGTCAGTAGCATTCCCTGTATGGCAACGACACGCACTCGTGCGCCGACCTCCATCGTCGTCGAACACGCGGCATCCCACCACTCGCCATGGACCTGCACCTTCCCGCGTGGAGCCAGACGAACGGCGACCGTGCCGATTTCTCCGATCAATCCTTCTTGGCCCGTCGTAACCCGGCGGCGTTGCGCACGAATCCCCATCCCCACCACGAAGATAAAAAACAGCGCCGTGACGATGGACGCCAGAATAATCATCTCGAGATTCACGTGTATTCCGGTCTTGAATGGTTCGAACAGCATCAGCGATCCAATGAACATGGAAATCACACCGCCAATGCTGAGTAAGCCATAACTGGCGACCTTGATTTCCAGAAGAAACAGGACAACGCTCAGAATGATGAGCAATAATCCAGCCCAATTTAAGGGGAGCAAGTGCAGGCTGAAAAAAGCCAGAATAAGCGACAGGCTCCCAACGACACCCGGCAGAATTGCACCGGGATTATACAGCTCGAAGAAAAGGCCGTAGATACCCAATAACAAGAAGATATATGCAATATTAGGATCGGCAAGCAGGCTGAGAATCTTGAGCCGAAGACCGATGGGAGTCTCGTGTATATCCGCGTTTACCGTATGAAGTGTATCACTTTGTCCAGACAATATGACGACACGTCCATCCATAAACGTAAGTAGACTATCTCGGGAGCTTATAATACCATCTATAACACCAAGTTCCAGAGCTTCTGATTCTGTTGCTGAGATACTCTCGCGGACCGATCGCTCGGCCCAGTCTACATTTCTGCCGTGTTGTTCTGCCAATGTGCGGGCGAAAGCCGCCGCATCATTGGTGGCTTTATCCGACATGACTTTAGATGTATCACCTCCCCCAAATCCGCCGATGCCAACTGGATGCGCCGCTCCAATATTGGTGCCAGGAGCCATGACAGCGACATGGGCAGCCAGTGTAATGAAAACCCCCGCAGAACCGGCTCGCGCCCCTGATGGGGCTACATAGACCACTACGGCAACCTTTGCCGCGAGCAAGTCCTTGCAGATAATCCGAGTTGAAGAAAGAAGGCCGCCGGGAGTATCCAGCTCAATTACCAGCGCCTCCGCCCCGCTCTGCTCGGCACGATGCAGCGCCTCCCCGATCATCTTATAGGCCACCGGGCCAATCGCGCCGTCAAGCGTGAGCCATTCAACGTGCGTTGCCGCCAGGGAGGGGACAACCCAGAGGAGACAGACAATCATCCAGACGGGTCGGCGCAGCATCGTTCAGCGCTCCTTCAGCGATTCGGCGATCATGCGACCGAAATCGTCTTCATCCTCATCGGAGATCGTGCGCATGTCAAACCACACCTGATCCTGCCTGACCGTTCCCACGACGGGGATTTCCGCAAGCCGCAACCGCGCCGACCATGCTGCCGCGCTGACTCCGGCGGGAAGCGCGCACACCGCCCGGCTGGGAAGCTCCATAACCGGAAGAGTTCCCGATCCGGCTTCCGAGGTGCACGGTCGAACTTCCAAAACTGACCAGTGTGCGAGTGGGCGCATACGCTGGTGGATTCGGGCCGCGCGCGCTTCCAACAACTGGGGAGAAGCCGTCAGCATTCGCCAAACGGGAATCTCTTCGGGCACGCGGCGCCGGTTTAAATAGACTCGCACCGTGGCCGCGAGTCCGGCCAGGGCCAACTTGTCCGCACGCAGGACGCGGGCGAGCGCGTTCTTTTTCAGGCGTGCCACCAGCTCGAGCTTGCCGAGAATGATGCCGGCCTGTGGTCCGCCAAGGACCTTGTCGCCTGATACCAAGACCAGATCGGCTCCCGCGTCCAAGCAGTCGCAGACATTCTCTTCCGCGGGCAAACCCACATCAGACCAGTCGAAGAGCAGACCGTTGCCTAAATCCTCGACGACCGGGAGATTGTTCTCGCGGCCCAGCTCGACGAGCTCCGGCAATGCGACGGATTCGCTGAATCCGAGAATACGATAATTGGACGGATGAGCGCGCAGCAAGAGCGCCGTGCGCGGAGTGATCGCGTCCCGATAGTCTCCGATTCGCGTCCGGTTGGTCGTGCCGACCTCGATCAGACGCACGCCTGATCGCTGCATGATGTCGGGCAACCGGAAGCTCCCCCGATTTCGATCAGTTGACCGCGCGAAGCAATCGCCTCGCGGCGATACGCCAAAACGTTCAGCGTCAGATACAGAG
>JAQTRJ010000295.1 GCA_028711875.1 bacterium
GCCGCCGCCATGACTAATCTTCTCGGCACCCGACTCCAGCAGGGCTATCGCACGATCCCGTATCCCGATCCCGTGCCGCTTTTGCCCGATCGTTTTCGTGGCCGTCCGGTCATCAACGCGGGGAGATGCATCTCGGGATGTACAGCGTGTGCGACGGCGTGTCCGACCGGCGCGATCATCCACGTCGAATCCTCCGAGCCCCGGATTGATTTGGGACGCTGCCTGTTCTGCACCGACTGCGTCGAAGTCTGCCCGCAGGGAGCCTTGCACTACAATCAGGATTACCGTTTTTCTGCGAGTCGCCGCGATCATCTGCTCGTGGATGCGAAGACGGAATTACTGCCGCACGTCAGTCGTCTGGAGAACGAGTGTCGGCGCCTCTTCGGTCGTTCCCTGAAACTGCGCGAGGTGAGTGCCGGCGGCTGCAACGCTTGCGAAGCCGATACCAATGTCTTGTCCACGATCACGTTTGAACTGGGGCGCTTTGGGATTCAGTTCGTGGCGTCGCCGCGACACGCGGACGGCTTGCTGATCACCGGTCCGGTAACGGCCAATATGAAAACGGCCCTGCTTAAAACATGGGAGGCGGTTCCCGAGCCAAAGATTGTGATTGCCGTCGGCGCCTGTGCGATCTCCGGAGGACCGTTCCGTGATCTTCCCGAAGTGAACAATGGCGCGGATACATTTCTGCCTGTGGATCTTTATGTGCCCGGTTGCCCTCCGCACCCCTTCACGATTCTCGACGGACTGTTAAGGCTTTTAGGCCGGATACATTCAGAAGATTCGGCGTAGCGTGCCATCTATCGGGTGACCGCGGGGGCCAGGTTCGGATTCTGTTGGGGGCACTTTTGAAAGGCCTGTAAGTTAGTAGCTTACAGGCCTTTTCTCGATTGAAAACGAGGCTCTCGAAACCTCCGATGGTCAATCATGCCGGAGTTCAGGCCGTGAGCCGGGATGTCTGTAAACCCATGAAACGGGTTTCCTGCCTATTTATATCGGCTCAATCTTATGGGGAAAAAATGACCCTCGCACGCGCTGGCTTGTGGCACGTATGAAAAATGAAAATAAGCTATTAGGACTTGTATGGGGATGGTGTGGTTCTTGCTGTTCATGTTACGGAACGCTATATCTTGGTGAAGGAAGACGAGATGTCCCCGGATCACCGGGCGGTTTTATCATGAGCATTCGCTTTCGGGGAAGGACACGAAAGACCATCGTCGTGGAGAGCCGTCATCGTGACGCTTCCGGGGGAGGGCGGTATACGGCGCAACTGGCGGCATGCTTTCAGGAGTTCGGCGAGGTTTTTCTGGGCGAGAGCCTTGCCGACGACGAGACCTTCAGCCGAATGCACGGAATCCAAATTCCCCGCTACCAGAATAGTTTTCAGCCTGATCTGTTCGTTGCAGTGTCCCATTGGGGCGGGATCAAGCCGATCGGAAAGAAAAACGCGCACGCGATGTTCTTTCCGCTCGAAGCGAATCGTTCGCCCGCCGAGTTCGACTATCTGATCTGTCTGAACGAATTTGTGCGGCTGCACAGCGTGGCGCGGTTTCCCGAGAAACGAGATCATGCCTTTGTGATCACTCCGGCCGTGGAACTGGAACGGCACGCTCCGCCGCGTCCCAAAGAAAGGCTGCTGCTGAGCGTCGGAAACTACTTTCGGGAAAGCGACGGGCATTCGAAGAATCAGCACATCGTTCTCGATTGGTTCGCGCGCAACCGGCTTTGGGACACGCACCGGCTGGTGTTCACCGGCTTCGTCGTGTCGCAGGATTATTTCGCGGAATTGCAGGACAGCGCAGCGCGGATTCCGAATGTCAGCGTTCTAAGCGCCGTTGCGCGCGCCGACTTGCTTGATCTCTACGCCCGAGCGTCGTTTTTGATTCATGCCAACGGATTCGGGCGGGATAATTCCTATCAGACCGAGCATTTCGGCTATGTGGCGATCGAAGCGATGGCCAGCGAGTGTCAGCCGATCGTCCACAATTCCGGCGGCTGCCGCGATCTGCCCGGCGTGCGCGTGTGGAATCAGCCCGACGATATCGGCCCCCTCATGTATCCCTATGACGGGCCGGCGCTGCGACGTCATGCCGCGAGTTTCTCCTCTGACGTCATGCGCCGTCACACTCAAAATTTCTGGAGGCAGGTGTGTTCCGAGTTGGACGCATAGATTTCGACTACTGCCGCGAGCGCGGGTATAACGATCCGTTTCGCAACGAGCGCACGGTGGAATTGCCGCTGGCGCGCTATTTTCTTGCGCAGGCCGATCCGGAGCGATTGACGGAGATCGGTGCGGTCACTCCGTATTATTTTTCCAATCGCCATTCCGTCGTGGATCCCACCGACGCGCATCCGGGCTGTCTGCGAACGGACGCCCGAAAAGCCGACTATCGCGGGCGGAACGTGCTCTCGATTTCGACCATCGAACACATCGGAAACGGAGAATTCCAGGACGCGCTGAAAGACAATTCCGCCTACGACCTGCTGCAGAGAATCCGCCGGGAAGCGGAGCGCTATCTCATCACGTTTCCACTCGGGTATAATGCGAACCTTGACGTCTCCGTGCGGACGGGAGGTGTTGATTGTCGGGTGCTGAAGCGGGTCAACGAGGCCAATGAATGGGAACCATGCCGCGATCACCCGTTCGATTTCTGTTATAATTATCCCTTCAACAACGGCAATGCCGTCTGTCTGGTGACGAATCTCGAGGAACTCCTGACCGACAGCGGCGAGACGGGCGGGCGGACCCGACTCAATCTCGGCAGCGGAGACGACTATCGCGAGGGCTGGGTGAACGTGGATTCGGGGCAGTGCCACAAGGACATCGAGCATGATCTGGAGCGGCTGCCGCTGCCGTTTGCCGACAGCCAGTTCAAAGAAATTCTCCTGCAGCACGTCATCGAACACATCTCGCGCGGAACGTTTCCCGAGTTCATGCGGGAGATCCATCGCATCGGCAAGGCGGGGTGCCGCCTTCACATTGCGGCACCTTATTTCAATTCGAAGAACGCGTGGACGGACTTCACGCATAAGAATTTTATGACCGAAGAGAGCTTCGGCTATTTCGACGACCGCCATCATCTGCGGCACCTCGGGCTGATCTACGGACTGAATTTCTCGTTTCGAACGCTCGACATTTCCTGGGACGGGCCGCAGGACAATCTGGTCATCCACTACGAGCTCGAAGTGGTCAAATAGCATTCGGGCTGTCTCCACCGAGATTCATTTTATGAAAACAATCGCCGCCATCGTCAGCTACTGCACCAACGACCGACGGTTCCTCGC
>JAQTRJ010000296.1 GCA_028711875.1 bacterium
ACGTCGAGCGCTTCGAGATTGGAGTGCACGTCGGACAGGATTCCCAGCCTCACGACGGAGTCACTCCCGAGGCGGCGGCCGTCGCCCGTTTCAGGTCGGCGCTGATCGCGTCGAGCACGCCGTTGACGAAGCGGCCGCTTTGATCGGTGGAATAGCGCTTGGCCAGTTCGATGGCTTCGTTGATCGTCACCTTGAACGGAATGTCGTCGAAGAACAGGAGTTCGGTGATCGCCAGCCGTAGAATCACGTGATCGAGTACGGCAATGCGGCTGAGGTCCCATTTCTCCACGGCGCGGGTGATGAGCGCGTCAATCTGCGGCTGTCCGTCCGCCGCCTTTTGACAGAGCGCGCGACAAAACTGAAGATTGTCGTCTGCAGGCGCGCCCGGTAAAATGCCGTCGAACACGGCTTCGATAGAGTCCTTGGACATTTCCTGCGCATAGAGAATGCGCACCGCCCATTCGCGGGCCGACCGACGGGATCGCATGGATTTTTTCTCAGACGTGAACGCGGAGACCGAGCGTATCGGGACGCTTGCCGTCAATCAAATCGAAAAAGTCTTTCGACAACTTGCGCGTGATCGGGCCGGGCTTGCCTTCGCCGACCTCGACCTTATCAATGGTCCGGATTGGAGTAATCTCCGCCGCTGATCCGGTGAAAAACACCTCGTCGGCGATGTACAGCGCTTCGCGCGGCACCGTGCCGATCTGCACCGGAATCTTCTCCTCCGCGGCGATTTGCAGCACCGCCTCGCGGGTGATTCCCGGCAGCACCGATCCGCCGAGCGGCGGAGTCCACAACATGCCGTCGCGCACGAGGAAAATATTCTCTCCCGAGCCTTCCGACACGAAACCCGAGCGATCGAGGGCGATACCTTCGTCGAAGCCCATTGCAATCGCGTCAATCTTGATGAGCTGCGAGTTCATATAGTTTGCGCTCGCCTTGGCCAGCGGCGGCAGCGTGTTGGGAGCGATGCGAGTCCACGACGACACGCACACGTCCACGCCCTTTTCCAGCGCTTCGTCGCCGAGATATTTTCCCCAGCGCAGCGGCATCACGTAAGCCTCGATCGGACACTCGCCGGGAAACACGCCCAGACTGTGGTAACCGCGGAAGAAAAGCGGCCGCAAATATGCTTCTTCCATCTTGTTGACGCGAACGACCTCAAGGCATGCCTGCTCCATCTGCGCGCGGGTGACTGCAGGCTTCATGCGATAAATCTTTGCCGAGTCGAACAGGCGGCGGATATGCTGCTTGAGGGCGAAGATGATCGTTCCGTCCGGCGTCTTATAGGCGCGCAGTCCTTCGAAGACGGACGATCCGTAGTGCATGGCGTGAACGGCCACGTGAATGGTGGCGTCCTTCCAGTCCACCATCTTGCCGTTATGCCAAATCTTCAGAGTTTCGTCGAACTTGGATTTTGCCACGATCGTGGTTCTCCTGCGTTGATTCTGCCTGCGTTGCTATGCGGTCAATAGATTTCGGGAAATGATGAAGCGCTGAATCTCCGAGGTGCCCTCGTAGATCTCGGTCACTTTTGCGTCGCGGAGCATGCGCTCGACCGGATAATCCCTCGTGTAGCCTGCGCCGCCGTGAATCTGCACGGCTTCCTGCGTGATGCGCATGACCATGTCGGACGCGAACAGCTTGGCGATCGCCGCTTCGTGAGTGTAGCGCTGCTGGTGGTCCTTCTTCCGGGCGGCGCTGTAGATGAGCAGCCGCGCGGCGTGCGCCAGCATCTCCATATCGGCCAATTTAAATTGAATGGCCTGAAACTCGGAGATCGGCCGGCCAAACTGCACGCGTTCCTTGGCGTATGCTACGGCCGCTTCGAGTGCGCCCTGAGCGAGTCCCACCGCTTGCGAGGCGATGCCGATCCGTCCCGAATCCAGCGAGGTCATGGCCACTTTAAAACCTTCGCCCTCTTGGCCAAGCAGATTCCCCGCCGGGACGCGCACATCTTCGAATTGAAGCTCGATGCAGTCCGACGAGCGGATGCCCATTTTTTTCTCGCGCTTGCCCTTGCGCACGCCGGGAGAATCGGACGGAACGAGAAACGCCGACACGCCGCGCGCGTTCTGAGAACCTTTTTCGGAGCGGGCGAACACAAGATAAAACTGCGCGCTGTCGCCGTTGGTGATGAAGCTCTTCGTGCCGCTGAGAACCCAGACTGCGCCGTCGCGCGTGGCCGAGGTGGTCAGCGCGGCGGCGTCCGAACCGGCGTCCGGCTCGGTCAGACAGAATGCGCCGAGCAGTTTCCCCTCCGCCGCCGGACGCAGCCAGACCGCCCGCTGCTCGGCCGTGCCGAAGTGTTCCAGCGGATAACAGATCATCGAATTGTTGACGGACACGATCACGCCCACCGACGGATCCACCCGCGAGAGTTCCTCGACCACGATGGCGTAGGTCACCGCGTCCCTGCCCGCGCCGCCGTATTGCACCGGCGTGTTGACTCCCATGAATCCGAGTTCACCGAGCTTGCGGCAAATGGCGGCGGGAAACTCGCCCGATTCGTCGCGGGCGGCCACCGACGGGCGGATTTCGTTTTCGGCAAACTCGCGGATCGCTCGCTTGACCTCGAGCTGATCCTCGCTCAGCAGGTGATCCATGAAGCGTTTTCCATTCTCTTGGACGAGATGTCTGGCGAGACAGTCGTCAACGCGCGGGCGCGCCCTGCTCCTTCGCGTAGTTGTAGAAACCGCGTCCCGACTTGCGGCCGAGATAGCCCGCCGCCACGTATTTCTTGAGCAGCGGACACGGGCGATACTTGGAATCGCCGAGATCGCGATGCAAAACTTCCATGATCGCCAAACACACGTCAAGCCCGATCAGATCGGCCAGCGTCAGCGGGCCCATCGGATGCGCCATGCCCAGCCTCATCACGCCGTCAATCGCCTCGGCGTCTGCCACGCCTTCCATCAGACAGTAGACAGCCTCGTTGATCATCGGCATGAGAATCCGGTTGGAAACGAAACCCGGATAGTCGTTGACCGTGATCGGAGTCTTCCCGAGCGTTTTCGCCAGTGCGATCACCGCGGCGTGCGTGGCGTCGGACGTTCCCAATCCGCGAATGACTTCCACCAGCGGCATGATCGGCGCCGGATTCATGAAGTGCATGCCGATCACCTGATCGGCGCGCCGGGTGGCCGAGGCGATGCGCGTGATGGAAATCGTCGAAGTGTTGGAAGCGAGCATGACCTCGGGGCGCGCAAGCTGGTCGAGTTCGGCGTAAAGTCTCAGCTTCGCGTCCACCTCCTCAAGAATCGCCTCGACCACGAAAT
>JAQTRJ010000297.1 GCA_028711875.1 bacterium
GTCGCCTCCGACAATCCATAGGGGTCCCTGCGCGTCTGCCACCACGAGCGCCCGGTGCTGCGCAAACGGGCCGAGTCCGCGTTCCTTCAGCAAGATGGAAATTTTCTTTGCGGGTCGTCCGCGCACCATCATCCGGTCGCTTGCCCGCCATGTCCTGATCCACAATTCCCGTGCAGCCACTTCGGAGCGAATACTCACCGTCCACGAACCGCGATGTTTATCACAGGGCTCGTTTCCGACCAGAATCGTTCCGCCTCGTTCGGGAACGGGCGTTCTCCCGAAATGTATCGGGCGGCAGACTTCGACACGTTCGCTCCTGCCAAGCCAGAGATGACCACCCCGACGAATCGCACGGATTCCTGACGGCAATTCAATCGCCGCTTCCGGCGACCGGCCGCGCAAAAGATCGGAAATCTGCCGTCGAAAAGCGGAAGATAGGCGTCCTCCCCTCTGCCCCGCCAGTTTCGCCCATGCCGCTTCGACCGGGAGAAAAGTCAAGTCACTAAAATAGCGGAAAATCGCTTCAATTGCAAGACCGATCTCCCCTTCATGGTCCCGTCTTAAACCGGGAACGCTTCCCGATATCGCCGTTAAGGCCTGCAATCCAAATCCGATAGCCTCTCCCGCCTGCGCCACCTGAGAAATTCGTTGCCTTGTCCAAAACTCTTGTTTTTGAACCAAATCTGCACGAAGTTGATTGCGGGCGAATCTCTGATCCGCATTCGACGGATCGCTGTGGAAGGGAAATCCGTTGATTGCGACCCAATGTCGAAGTTCTTCCCGATATACGGACAGCAACGGCCGAAGAATGCGCCCCCGTCGTCGTGGGATGGCTGTCCACTCATACCACGGTGCGCCGCTTCGCTGGCGCATCAACACGGTTTCCGCCGAATCATCGAGCGTGTGGCCGGTGACAATCCATTGGCAGCGATGCTCGTCCGCCATTTCGGACAGCGCAGCATATCTCACATATCGGGCGGCCGCCTCTATCGAAAGATGGCGCGCTCGGGCCACCACCGGCGTATCCTGCTTCCGAGTTGCGAACAGAAGCCCTCGCATCTCCGAGGCTTCGCGGGAAATCGCTTCGTCCTGCCCCGCATCCTCGCGAATCCCGTGATTCACATGGGCCACCACCAAGCGCTCGCCCTTCAGGCCGTAGACGTCGTGTAAATAGGCCAGAAGCCCGATGGAATCCGCCCCACCGGATACCGCCGCCAGCACGCGATCCGAGGGCGCGAGATAACGCGACAGAAACCGATCCACGCGACTCTGCCAGATCGGAACAACCATCGCATTTCCGGCAATAACTTGCTCAGGATTCATCGGGATTGACACTCGCGCCGTGAATCGAAAAAGGCCTTGCCATACCCGCAAGGCCGACCACCAAAACCGCGTAACGTTGCACGGAAGCTACTGCGCCTTGCGAGCACAAAAAATCAGCGAACCGGCAAAGGTCACGACTAAATCGTCCGGCGTTTTTTTTCCTTTCATCCGATAGGCTGCCCGCCAGATACCCAATCCGATTCGATAGGATAAGCGGTGCCAGATTCCGGTAAATCGCCGGATCGCCGGCACGCGATTCCACAACCAGAAACTCCCCTTGAGCGATTCGATGAATGACCAGCCGGGACGGATTTCGATCTCGCGGAAACCCGTTCGCTGAAGGACTTCGCGCAGCCCCAGCGGAGACATGTGAAAATACGACCGCGCATGATACGGTTCCAGAAAAGCCAGCGATCCGATCAGGACCCCGCCCTTCTTGAGCACCCGAAACATCTCACGGGCTGCCTGAAACGGATCGTAGAGGTGCTCGAACACCGCCACCGAAGTCACCACGTCGAACTGCTCGTCGGCAAACGGCAGCTCGTGTCCGTCACAAATGAAATCCGTGAAATCGCCGGGGAAAATATCGAACGATGTAACCTGAAAGCCCGCCGCTTCGAGCCACTTCCGATCGCCGCCATCGCCACTTCCAAAATTGAGCAGCTTGCGACCCGGCGGTTCCTTGAGCAACTCCTCCATTCGCCCGGTCTTCCAGTGCCTTTGCGCCGCTTTCAAGTCAACGTTCTGGGGCTGGACCTTCCAGCAGAGAATCTCTTCTGCTTTCAGGGGCGATCGCGAACTGACGAAAATCGGAATATCCCGATGGGAGTGACGGACGAACGTCGCGCCGCACTGGTTGCAGCGCAGCGAACCGTCCGCGCCTCGGGCTAAGCCGGATTGGCCGCATTCCACACATCGGAGAGTTGGCTCGGGCATTGGCAGACTATCACTCACTGTATGCGTTTAGATCGTAATATTCAACGTATATTCTCATAATGATTCGTAATTTTCCATATCATCTCAAATTGCTTTGATCGGTCTTGTCAAGAAAAAGAGACCGGCTTCAAAAACTCGGTCTCACAGGCTTCTGGTAGCGGAGGAGGGACTCGAACCCCCGACACGTGGATTATGATTCCACTGCTCTAACCAACTGAGCTACTCCGCCATGAGCATGCCGCCGTTGGCATACTAAACTCTAAATATAAGCCAAAATTCCACTCATTGTCAAGCCGCAATCCCGTCCGATCCGCTGTGGACATCCCCGGAATTTCCGGCTTGACTCTTGCAGATAGTGGCGGTACATTGGCGCTTGTGATAAAGTTGCCATCGGCATCTTCTGCATCGAAATATATCATTTCAAATGTCCACTTTTCAAAATCTTCGGTTTTTTGTCACCGGCGGCGCAGGTTTTATTGGATCTCATGTCTGTGAGATGCTGCTGGAGGAGGGCGGTTTAGTAACCGCACTCGACAATTTCGATTCCTTCTATGATCGCGCCGAGAAACTCCGGAATATCGAGGCCTGTCTGAAGCAGTCGAACTTCCGGCTGATCGAAGGCGACATCCGCAGCCGTGATCTTCTGATATCCGCCCTGCGCGAGGCGCGGGCGGATGTCGTGATTCATCTGGCCGCCAAGGCGGGGGTTCGTCCCTCGCTCGAAGACCCGGCTGAATACGCGGACGTTAATGTGCGAGGTACCATTGTGGTCTTAGAAGCGGCGCGAATCTGCGAGCCTCGGCAGCAGGGACGTATGCCACCGCCGTTGGTTACAATTCTTCCGCAGCAGGTTTTAATTCCATTGCGCTTGGTGAGGGGGCTATTGCGGGTCAAAATACTTCTATAGCGATTGGACCAGTGGCCAATTCTTCCAATGCATTCTCGACGGTGATTGGATATGGGGTCACTTCCAGTAGCGATTATCAGTTGACCTTGGGTGGCTTTAATGGGCTTCGCG
>JAQTRJ010000298.1 GCA_028711875.1 bacterium
GAAGCGATTATGCTGCTGACCGATGGTTTGGCGAAATCGAAGCCCGGTCATGATCGAGCCGCTCTCTGCTATCAACTGGGAATGCTGTATCGGAACGAAAAACGATGGGAAGATGCCGCCGAGCAATTCGACGCGTGCTTTCAACTTCGTCCGGCCCGGACGTTGGCGCTGGATGCGCTGTACGAATATGGATACAGCCGATATGCCTTGGGACAATACGAACTGGCGCGCGACGCCTTCGGGCGTGTGGCACAGTCTGCTCGCGACTGGGAGCAGGCGTATCAGGCATCCGTCTATCTGGCGCGAACGGAGATGCACCTGCAGCATTTCGAAGACGCCGAAACGATTTTAAAAAGGCTCTCCGTGAGCTCGAAATTCTCGGCGCATACTGAAGAAATTCCTCTCGAGCTGGCTGACCTGACGCTGGAATCGGGTCGGATGGACGAGGCAATCACTCTCTATCAAGACTATGTCCTTCGCTATCCGAGTGGAACGCTGCGCGGCATCGCCTATTATCGCCTGGCGTTGATCCATCGTGACCGACTGATTAATCTTCCCGTTGCCAAGGCCTATCTGGACAGCACGTCGGCTTCGAGTCCCCCGGCGGAAATTGCTGATTCCGCGCGTGTGGCTCTCAATCAGATTTCCAAAGGGCTGTTAGCGATGAGTCAAGTTGCGGAACTGAGTGCGGAGTTGGCGAACATCGAAGCGCGTGGATCGGGATCTGTTTTGGATACGCTCTCCGGATCGCCGATTCCGTCTCCTGAACCGGAGCCGACTGAGGGACAAACGAATCCTGCGGAAACCGATTCCGCCGTCACTTCTGAGCAGGCTGAACCGCCTCTCGAACTGCCCACGGATCAATCCATCACGGTCGAGGTGGATTCACTGCCCCACAGCGTTTCGTCTGACGACAGCGTCTCAGTCGGCGGGGAAATCAACATGCAGGAGGGCGCAGATTCCCTCGAGATGAATTCGCCGCCCAATGTCGCACAAGAAACTCCTGCTCAGGAAGCGAAAGATCCGGAAACCCTTCGCCGAAGCCTCCAGCGTGCCTATCTGCATGTGGCCGAATTCTATGGATACAGTCTGGTGGACATGGATAGTGCACTCTCCTACTACGAGAAGGCGGCGGAAAGCTCGGCCGATCCGCAGGTCTACTGGAAGGCAAATTTGAGGCTGGCGGAATATCTCTCGAAGCGAGATGGTGGGATATCAGAGGAGGCGAGACGCCGCTATCAAACTGTGGTGGATGCCGACAGCGTTCCGCTTGAAGCAGCCAACCTTGCCAGATCTGCGTTGGGCTTGCCACGGATCGAAATCCCGACATCACCGCAAGAGATGTGGCTTTACGCCGCCGAAGAAGCCTATGATCGAGGAGTGCCGTTGGATTCCGTTGTGCGGCTTTACGATGCGGCGATTGCGTTCGATTCGACTTCCGAAGCCGGGCAAAAAGCGCTGTTCGCCAAGGCGTTCGTCTACGAACAGGACATGCATCGCATGAATTGGGCACAGACCATCTATGAGGATCTGCTGGCGAGGTTTCCCGATTCTTCATATGCCGAACGTCTCCGCCGAAAACTCGTTCCGCCCGATTCAGAATCGGTGTTTCTCTTGACGGATGCGCAGCTCATGGGAGCGCGGGCGGCGGCAGTGAACCTCTTGGAAGAAACACCGGATGAGACGGGGTGGCCGCCTCCCGAGGAATCTCTGCAAGGACGACGATTCCGATAGTGAAAGACCTGTCGAAGCGATTTCTCATTGCCGCAATCGGGATCCCGCTGTTTCTGGGAGCGACTCGTTGCGGAACCGGATATGTCGCCGCGTTAGTGGTGGCGCTGCAGCTTGCCATGTTTCCTGAATGGATTCGCCTCTGGCCTTCGGACACGATGCGTTTTGCCACGATTCCGTTGCTGGTCGGTCTTGCGGGCACGGATGCGCTGATCTTCTCGAATGGGTCGCCGATTGGCGTTGCCGTGGCCGTGATCGCACTGGGATTCATTCTTCTTTTCGCTGTGATCGGCACGCGCTCGGTGCTTCTACGGTTGGGCAAAACGGCTGTGTTCGTGCTTTACATTGCGGTGCCGCTGGCGCTGTGGACGCAGATTCATGCCGCCGAATTTCAGACTCGCCTGCACCCGGCCGGCGCGTTAGCAGTGCTTTGGATCACCGTGTGGGCCTGTGACTCGGCGGCATTCTTCATCGGTCGCGCCATAGGCCGGCATCCGCTTTGGCCTGAGGTGAGTCCGAACAAGACCGTCGAGGGTTTTTTCGGCGGTTTGATTGGAGCGGCTATCGTTCTGCCGATCCTGACCATCGTCCATTGGGCGACGCCGGGGATCATGGATTATTTCGCGATTCCATTGCTGGTCGGTCTGTCGGGTCAAGCGGGGGATTTGCTTGAATCTCGTTTCAAACGGGATTTGGGAATCAAAGATACTTCCCGGATTCTTCCCGGCCATGGAGGACTGCTCGATCGTTTCGATTCTCTGCTCGGAGCCACGCCCGTCTTCTTTGCCTATCTGATCCTGACGACTCCCTAATGCATGTGATGAAGGCCATCCTTTCGACGGTGAGTGCATCGTGAGCGGAGCGAACACCCGCGACATTGCGGAGATGTTCGACCGCATCTCACGCACGTACGACCGATTGAACCACCTTTTCTCTCTGGGCGTGGATCGTCATTGGCGACGCAAGGCGATCCGCGAACTGAAACTGGGGAGTCATGCGGTCCTGCTCGATTGCGGGGCCGGAACGGGTGACATGGCGTTGACGGCGCTGCGGTCTCATTCCGAAACTCGCTTGGTGCTGCTGGATCCCGCGCTGTCCATGTTGAAGATTGCCGATGCGAAAGCGGGCGATATTCCACCCGACAGGTTCGTTCTCGTGCGTGGCTGCGCCGAAGGATTGCCCTTTCCCGACTCGGTATTCGACAATTTCATGGTTGCGTTCGGGATTCGCAATTTCGCGAACCTGCCGGCGGGCATCGCTGAATTGCATCGCGTTCTGCGTCCGGGAGGACGGGGAGTGATTCTGGAGTTTACTCCCGACAGGTCACGTCGGATAGATCGCATGTTTCAATGGTACATGCGGCGAATTCTTATTCCTCTCGGCGCACGAGTTTCCCGCAATCCCGTCGCCTATGCGTATCTCTCAGACACGATGGCGGCATTTCTCACCTCGGGAGAATTGGAACAACTTTTCAGCCGGACTGGATTCGTTTGCCGGTCGCAACGACGGCTGTCAGCCGCAATCGCCACGCTGTTTGTC
>JAQTRJ010000299.1 GCA_028711875.1 bacterium
ACTGCAGCTCACTCTTCATACGCCGTAGTGACCCACGCGAGGACGGAATCCCGATGCGTTCCGGGGAACCTGAGCGGGCGAGGACGAGTTTCTTTAATACGTGTTCATCCCAGCCACGTCTTTTTGAACCGTCTGGGATTCTGTCTTTCCTATGAACAAGTGCTTATAGCGTGCTTCGCAGATTGCCAAAATCATTTCAGTACGGACTATTTTCGGCGGCTCTGCTGTCGGTATGTCTTGTGTTGTTCGGCCCCGTGGCCTGCGATGCGGGTTGGTGCTGCCTGACGCATGCTCACGAATCCGATGCCACAGCCCAAGAACCCAACCGATGCTGTGAGCATGACGGCACGGATCGGACTGCGAACCACCTTTCGAACGACCGTACCGACTGCCGTGTCTGTCTGCATCTCTGCGCGTTCCCACCGATTGTCCCGACCGAGGCGATCTTCTATCTGACGTTCGAGCGCGTCGGGAAATCGCTTGATTATCTTTCTCCGATTCCGCCGACTCCCCCTCTCTTCGAGATCATCCAGCCTCCCGAACACGTCTGCTGAACCGCGCCGCGCCGGTTTGTTCGCGGCGATTGCCTGAGTTGTTCAGCCGAGGAATCCGGATTCCGTGCGAGCCGGGATTCCGCATGACGTCACTGAAATGGAGGTCGTATGACTCGTCTTCTATCTTTCCTTCTAATTTTGTTTGCCTCGTCCGGCTACGCAGCGGTGCTGCGCGGCGTGGTCACGGATGACCATGCGCATCCCTTGGGCTGGGCGAACGTGATCATCGAAGGAACGACTCGCGGGACCACCACCGGAGACGACGGAGCGTTTTATATTCCGGACGCTCCGGAAGGGGAACACACGCTGGGGATTTCGCTGGTCGGATATGAAACGATCCGGCGCGCGATTTCCCTGAGTGCCGCCGATACGCTCACGCTGGAACTGTCGCTGTCAACCAAGCCGATCACGGTCGGCGAAGTGCAGGTCACCACAGACCGGGATTACTCGGGGATTTCCCCCGATCATCCCGTACGAACGGAAGTGCTCGGCCGCACCGAATTGCGGGAGAACTCCGACGACGGCAGTGTGATGTCCGCTTTGGGCGGCGAAACCGGTCTGAAAACCCGTCCGTGTGCGATGTGCGGATCGGCCGGCGTGGGAATGCAGGGACTCGATCCGTCGTACACGGAAGTCAACGTGGACGGGATGCCGGTTTTGTCGGGATTGGGAACGCTCTATGGTCTGGAGGGACTCGCGGCTTCCGACGTGTCGCGGGTCGAGCTGGTCAAGGGCAGTTCCTCGAGTGAGTATGGAAGCGGAGCGATGACCGGCGCGGTGAATCTGATATCCGCCAAGCCCGGCGAAAAGCGATCGCTCGATCTGCGCGCGCAGGGAAGTCACTACGGTCAGTACAGCCTCTCCGCGACGGCTTCGGGTCCGGTCGTCCGTCTGCCGATGCAACTCAGCGTATGGCAGGCCGGCGAACCGGAGCGGCTCGATCTTGACCATGACGGCGTGACCGATGCGCCGAATTATCACCGGACGAATCTCTCGCTGCGCATGACCATCCCTGCGGCAGGCGGCGAGTGGAATCTGGCGAGCCGCCTCTATCGCGAACACCGCTTTGCCGGGGACGTGTCCTGGACGGAGGCGGATCGCGGTTCCGCGGACGTCTATGGCCGGGATATTCTCACGGCCCGGGAGGAGTACACGGGACAATATTCGCGGACGAGCGGCGGCTGGAGAACGAGCTTCGAGACGGCGCACATCCGGCATCGGCAGGATTCCTGGTACGGAACGACCGAGTTCGACGCCAGGCAATTTTTAGCGCTTGCCAAGCTGTCGGCGACGAGGACGTGGAGCGAGCGGCACGAATCGCTTTCCGAACTCAGCTATAGTCATCATGACTACCGCGACAATCTCCGACTCAACATTCCCACCGATGCGCTCTGGAACATTCCGGGCGTCATGGTGCAGCATACGTGGACGCCGACCGACCGCTGGCGCATGCAGGGAGGGGTGCGAACCGAGTCCTATGAAGATGACGGAGTGATCGCGCTCCCGCGCGCATCGGCCAGTTGGGAACCGGTGAAACGAACCGTGCTGCGGATCGCCGGAGGGATGGGCTATCGTCCGGTCTCGATTTTCAGTCTGGAAGAGGTGGTCCACGCCGGTTTTGAAAACGTTGTCCTGGATGAGAACCTTCAGCCGGAACGCAACAGGTCGTTGAGCTTGGGCGTGAATCAGACGTGGCTCAGCCGGCTCATGACCGCCAGTCTGGACCTCAGCGCATTCTACACGCATTTCGACCAGAAGGTGATCGTCTCGTTCGGCGATCATCGTGGCGAGACGGTTTTTCGCAACGCCGAACGGGCATTCAGCCGCGGCGTCGAGCTGCAGGCTCGCTTCAACCACGTCAACGGAGTCGCGTTGACTCTGGGCGGAAGCCGGTCTCAGGTTCGCTATGACGACGGAATGGCTTGGCGCAACGCCGAGATGCAGTTCGCCTATGCCGCCGACGGCGCGCTGACCAAGACCTGGGCCACAAGCGGGTGGAAAGCGGAAGTGTCCGCCAACGTCTTTGGCCCGCAGTATCTTCCCGAAGGGCGCGGACGCGATAAATCGCCGCCGTACGTTATGTGGGATGCGCGCGTCGCTAAAACGTGGAATCGCTTCGAACTCTCGCTGGCCGCGCGCAATCTGTTTGACTGGACTCAATCCGATAATCCCTATCCTCGCGATCCGGTCACGGGACGACTGGAACCGGACGCCGCGCTATCCTACGGACCGCTGATGGGACGAGTGCTCCATTTGGGAATGGCCTACAGCCTATAGCATCCGCGGGATGACGAAACAGAACGGGCGGCTCGTGCGAGCCGCCCGTTTCTTTGACAGCGATTCGGGTCCTACTTGATGGCGGTGACCTGAAAATAAAACTGCTCGTAGGGAATGTCCGAAAGCGGCACGGTGAGGGTGGTATCGGAGACCACCGTGAGCAGGTTTTCGGGACGGATCACGTTGCCGCGCTCGCCGGACAGATACACGCGATAGCCGCTGGCGTCTTCCGAGGACCGCCAGTGCAGGACTACTTGATTGAACTGCACGTCGAGCACGAGGCCGCGCGGCGGCTCGGGCGCGGACGGCG
This sequence comes from bacterium, assembly GCA_028711875.1. Classification (GTDB taxonomy): domain Bacteria; phylum Electryoneota; class RPQS01; order RPQS01; family RPQS01; genus JAHJDG01. The sequence continues at coordinate 3,142 of JAQTRJ010000299.1, forward strand.
CGCCCGTGATGCGAATGTCGTCCACGGCCGCTTCCACCAGCGAACCGGGGCCGTAGTCTTCCGCGATAAACTGGAGCATCATGCGATCGGAAG
>JAQTRJ010000300.1 GCA_028711875.1 bacterium
TCGGATTATACAGGACGTCGCTTCCGCGCACGTTGAACAGCCACGCAATCTGATCGAGCGCGCCAATGATGTGACCGCGGCAGCCCGCTTCCGCTATCGCCCGCCGCACTTTCTTCAGTTTGCTCGTGACCGACTCACCGGCATAGCGCAGTGGTTGGACGTCCGCCTGTCCGCTCGGCGCGGGCGGGCGATCGGCCCACAGCTCGTCAATCAAGTTATCCTCGACGCTCACCAGCTCCAGGCCGAAGTCCTCCAGCTCGAAACGCAGCTTCGCGTACGCCGACACCGACATGACGCGCGGATCCACACCGATCCGATTCCCTTTCTTCAGAGTCGTTCTCAGCCACTTCGACATGCAGGGTGTCTCGGGTAGTCCGAGTTTCATCAGGGTGATGCCCGATCCGCGCAGCTGCGCGGCGGCCTGAAGAAAGTAGCGGCCGTCTGTCCACAACGCGGCGCTGTGTTCGGCAACGATGCAGTCGCCGGCCGAGCCGGTGAAGCCGCTGATCCATTCGCGCCGCCGCCAGAATTCTGGTACGTACTCGCTCTGGTGCGGATCGGTGCTCGGAATCAGATAGGCGTGCAGCTTATGCTGCTTCAGCAATTGCCGCAGGGCGGCCAGCCGATCTCGGATCTTCATCATGCTCTCCAGAGTCGAAGTGATTCGAAGTCTTATTCCATTTTGCCCTTGCCGATGACCAGCCGGTCATACAGCATTAGAATCGCGGCGGTGAGCAGCCCCAATCCGCCGAAAATCATCCACATGATATCCGGTCGTCCCGCGTCGCGCGCCAGCGATCCGTACAATTCGCCCGACAACCGTCCGCCGAATATATTGCCGAGTGCCGTCGCCCAAAAGTAGAATCCCATGTACATCGCCACCTTCTGCTGCGGGGCAATCCGCCCGACGTATTCCTGACTCTTGGGCGACGCCGCCATCTCTCCGAAAGCGAAAATGGTGATCGCCAGCGTGACCAGCCATCCGGTGTACGTCCAGGCCGCCATGCCGATGCCGATCGCGGAGATCACGATTCCAATCACCATGGCCGTGAGCGGAGCGATGAAGCCGATCAGAAAGGAAACAAGCACCTGAAAGACGACGATGGCGCCCGCGTCCACGTTGATGATGTATTCGGGATTGACCTGCCGATAGTTCTCGGCCAGATCGTGGGCTTCGTCCTGTAGAACGGACGGAGACGCATAGGCGATTCCGCTCAATGCATAGGCCAGCCGCGCACCGTCCAACCGGTCGCGATTCTCGATCGCGTAGCCTCCGATCCTGCCGAGGAGCGCCGGCGATACGCGACGTTCGTTTATTCGAGCGATCGTCTCTTCTCCGCCGTTGGCGCGCGCCGTCCAACTCCCCGACGCGGCTTGAATCCTCGCGTTGACGAACGAGGTGATTTTCGCCGTGGCGGCGTGCGTGTCGCTATCGGCAACCCCGCGCAGTTCGAGCGCGAGGGATGCGCAGGCCGCGGAATCCACGTTCAACGGTGCGACCGGCAGGCGATTGAGCCGGGTAATGAACTCATCGCTGGGAACGCGCACCTTCAGGTTGTACAATTCCCAGATCATCGGCTTGACCTCATCCTCGGACCATCGCGCTGATCGCGGCGTGCGCGTCGCCGCCAGATCGTTGTGAGACAGGGAGTCGAGATCCGCCAGATACAACCCCGAAGCCAGAGCGTTGATCCGGTTGTCCACGCTTGACCGGGCCTCGGTGGTGTACAAGCCCAGTTCGCCCGACAACACGTCTTCATTGACCGCCGCCATCACGCGGGCGAAGTCGTCTCCGAACCATTTGCGAGCGGTGTTTACCATGTCGCGCGTGTCCACGAAATCGCGGATGAACTCCGGATGCGTGAGGAATATCTGATTGAACGACGTCCAGAAACCCGAGAGAATCAGCAGGTACAGCGCGAACTTCCAGTTCCCGACTTTCATCGGCGCAAGCAGACCCGCCGCCGGCCGGCCGCTGTGTTTTTCCCGGGCGCGCAGCGGAATGTCAATGAGCACATTCGCCAAAATCCACACGCCGGTAATCACGCCCATCAGCCCCCATGAGATATCCCGGCCGGACACTGCCAGCAGAATTAAAATACCGAACACCATGATGAAAAAGCGGCCGTTGCCCAGCACCTCGACGATGCCGTGGAACACCTGTCCCAGCGAGCGCTTCTGTCCGCTCGCCGCCTCGGTGGTCGGTTCCTTGTAGAACAGGAGCAGCCAGATGAAATTGCAGGCGATCCAGAAGGCGGACGCGATGAACACGTAGTCCCAGCCGTAGCGAACCCGCACGAATCCCGCCACGATCGGGCCGACGAATCCGCCGATGTTTACCATCATGTAGAAAATTCCGAATCCCATCGAGGAATTCGACTCATCCGTGGTCCGGGCGACCGTGCCCACGACCACCGGCTTGAAGATCGCCGCGCCCACCGCCACGAACAGGAATGACATGAAAAACGTGCCGAAAGCGGTGAACTGTCCCAGCAGATAATAAGCCGGAACCAGCAGCGAGTACGCGACGATAAACGTCTTCTTATAGCCGAAGCGGTCGCCAAGCGCGCCGAACACGACCGGCAGCAGATAGAGAATGAACGGCACGACGCCCTGAAGAATTCCGCGTTGTTCCGAGGAAAATCCGAGCGCGCCCTCGCTCACCGATCCGGTGATATACAGCGAAGACACAGCGAAAAAGCCGTACCAGGCCAATCGCTCGAAAATTTCCATTGTATTGGCCACCCAAAAGCTGCGCTGGAATTTCGAACGCTTGGGCTTGGCGGCGGAGGATTCCGCTTGGGTTGAGATCATGGTGGGCGATCCTGAAAGTGGTTATCGTGGATGAATCGGTCTGATCGAATCGAAGTTTAAAACTTGAGATGCTTCACGCTCTCGCCGCTGGCCTTGATCTCGCGGAGGGTTTCCACGCCGATCTGAAGGTGAAGATCGAGATACTGCTTGGTGATCTTGGCATCGGACTCGGTCGTCTTCACTCCTTCGGGAACCATCGGCAAGTCCGTCACCAGCAGCAGCGCTCCCTTCGGAATGTGATTGGCGAAGCCCACGATGAAAATTGTCGAGGTCTCCATGTCAATCCCGATGGCCCGCACGTCGCTTAAGAATTTTTTGAAATTCTCGTCGTGTTCCCAAACGCGCCGGTTGGTCGAATAGACCGTGCCCGTGTAGTATTCCCGGTCGTGCCGGTTGATGATCTGCGCCACGGTCTTCTG
>JAQTRJ010000301.1 GCA_028711875.1 bacterium
GACATCATGCGTAAACGGAGCGGGCAGGTAATTGTAGCGGTTGTTTTGAGGATCGGGATCGCTGTCCATCGGCATCGCCAGCCAATCATCGAAACTCCCATTAAACACCTTCGAGGCTGACTGACCGCGTCGCAGAGTACCCCGCGCCAGTTCGTATTCCTGATACATATAAGCCCGATAGTCAAAGTTTTTCGGCTGGTCGCGCGGTCCGGCGTAAGCTTCAAACTCATCGGTCTTATCCTGTCCCTGGGCATGATACGTCGCGAACATCGCCCAGCCAGCGACCTCGATGGCAAACCAGGGGATTGCGGTTTTCCAGGAACCGGCATACATTTGCCCGGCGCCGGGAATCACCAGAGAGAACATGGCCGCTTTCCCGATGTTTTTCTTCGGCGATCCGGCCTCCAACATGTCCGTCGAGGCGGTTTCGTCCTCCGTTTGCGGATCGGCGACTTGAGCGCGATAGGGAGAGAAATCCCACTCCGCACACCGTCCGGTTTGCGGCAGAAACAGAAGGGAGAGACAGATCAGCATTACCCCGCCGAACGCATGTTTGCTCGACATGGAATGGTCTCCGAATTTATGATCACATTGTTTGAAGTCACTCTACCAGGACACAGCGGAAAATGGGCTGTAGAAATCGAAGAGCACGGTCAGATAGTACCGAAACTCCTTCCCGTACTCGACGGTTTCACCCTCTTCCGTCACACGGAAGCGGTTCAATCCATAAGCAACGTCGAAGGCAACCGCGGTCGGATACGAATAGAACGAGTGCATTTGCAGCCGCAGTCCCGCGCCGACATCGGTTTTCCACTGACTCCAGTCTACGTCTCCGGTCCACGCGTTGCCATAATCGGTGAAAACTCCGCCGTAAATTCGATTGACGGAAAGCGGCCAGAGATTCCACGACGCGCGGGAGATAATGGGAAAACGATACGTCAGTGTCCCAATGGCGATTCGCTCGCCGCCCATGCTGTAGAACGAATAGCCGCGCATACCGGGAAGTCCACCGGCATACAGATGGAAAAACGGATCCACGTGGCGCGTGACGGCTCCCCCGCGCACACGAAGTTCCAGAGTGTGGTCCCACGCCGGAAGAGACAGATATTTCTCGTAGCCGCCCTCGATCAGATCGTAGTTGTAGGGCACGTAGATTTCCTGAAGGCCGACGGCATCACCGCCGATTTCGAGATCCGTATAGAACAGATGATTGGCGCGGCGATAGTCGAGATATCCCTTATAGCCGCCATGGGGATTGATGTCCGACGCGACGCCGGGACGGCGCCGATCCCGTTTCAGCGAGAGTTTTCCCGTCCAGCCTTTGAAATAGGTAATCCCGATACTGGTTTCGTCGTCGAACCGATTGTGGGCGTTGTAGCTGTCGTAAATCCCCGAGAGCAATACATCGGTTCCTTCGCCGATCGGAAATTTCATGCCGCCTTCCACTTCGTGCAGACTGTAGCGGAAACGTATGCGATAAGTGTCGTAGATCGGCCGCCCGCCTTCTTCGCCGACAATTCGCTGCGTATCTTCGAAATGCGCGGTCAGACGCCGCTGGACGTTGTAATATTCGGCGAAAATCGTTGGATAGAGCACGTGATATTCGATGGAACCGAAGAGGTCGTAATCTCGCTTCTGGTTGATGGCAAAGCCGCCGATGAACGTCATCTTCTCGAGAACATCGTTGATGAGGACGTACGTTCCAGGTTTGAACGTTCCATAGTCGAAGGCCAGGCGGGGAAACCAATAGATGCGCTCGAAGACCGGCTTGTAGAGAGCCGCCTCGTGCTTAGGGCTTTCGAACGAGAAGTCCGCACGGGGAAGTCGTGAAACGTAGGACTCTTGTTCGTCCAGCGTGGAAGGCGGAACTCGGACGGGAGTCAGCTGCTCGTCCGTCCAGCGGATTCGGAAACCGTTCTCACAAAAATCCGTGAACACCAGGCGGCCTTGACGCATATCAGGATAGAAGGCTCCCCCCAAGACAACGGATAATCGTTCCCGCGCGCCCGATGCCACGTCAATTCGGTAGATGTCCGAAATCCCCGTAGGATCCCAGGCTACCAGCAGACTTTGTCCGTCCGGCGACCACGTTGGATCGCGCAGTTCCAGCGATTCGCCGTCAAACTCTTTCTCGAGTGTCAGCCGCAGTTCTTCATCATGAACGGCAAAGATCCGCACACTGCGACCATCCACGCGATGGCAGGCGACGGCAATGGATTTTCCGTCAGGACTCCAGCGCGGAAGATAATATTGCTCATGCGACAGGGATGGAACTCGACAGATCAGGTGCTCGCGAGCGAGCGGCGCGGGATGGTCCCCACTCACATCGGGCATCGGCAGCAGTGCCAAATCCCGCCGTCCCGCTTCGTTGATCGTGATCGCCAGTATTTTTCCGTCCGGGCTGATATCCGCCGACTCCGCGCGAAGCCCTTCCGTCAGGCGAATCGTCTTCTTGGTTTCAAAACGGTAGAGAAAAATATCGAATTGGCGCGCGCCGACACCGAACTGGACGTCCATCCGTGCGAAGAGAATTCCGCTTCCGTCCGGCAGCCAGGAAATTCCTCCCTGTACGGCCGGCACCAGAAGTTTCGATTCGCGCGTTTCGAAGTCAAACGTGTACAGACTCGTCTGCCCGGAATAATCTCGATTCTGATTCGAGATAAACGCGACCTGCTTGCCGTCGGGCGAGAGTCGCGGATAGAGATTCACGAATCCCCCAACCGAGACGGTATCCGCCGTCGTGAAATAGGGCTGAAGGCTGGAACGTAATTGTCCGTACTCGCGTTCGAGATTCGCCTTCCATTCTTGATACCACTCTGCTCCCCGTTTTCCGGTGGCACTTCGAATCGCATCGTCCGCGGTCACGGGCAACGGGCTGGCAAGGCGCTTACTGATCTTCCGGAGCACGGGAGTGCCTCCCGAACGCTCGGTGATATATTTCGTCAGCGAAAAACCCTGATTATAAACCCCTTCACTTTCAAGGCTTGTCTTGCCGAAATATCCCATGTCCTCAAACGACAGCAAGCGATTCGACAGAACGGCTTGCCTCAACAGCATATCCCGATGGCTGTCCCAGTAGTCGTAGCCGCTGCCGTCGAACTGAAACTGCGCCGTGCCCTCCGCCAGCCAACCGGGAACTGTAACCGAAGGCAGCGGCCAACTCACCAATCGGTTGGGGTAGCCATATAGTACATCTGAACGGCGTTCCGGTTCAT
>JAQTRJ010000302.1 GCA_028711875.1 bacterium
ACGTCGCTTGGGTCGGCGCCGAAGATTCCGTCCATGCCGGAGTCTTCCTCGGGCGAGAGCAGACCGTTTCCGTATTCGCGGCGCGGACTGACGCGAATCTCGCCGGGCAGCGGCGTGTCTTCCGAGTTCATCGTGTCGTTGGGCAGCGCGTCCTCGGAAATCAGACCGAGGTCCACCACCAGCCGTCCCGTCTGCTGGCTGGCCGGCGGGAGCTTGATCCAGAATTCAAGGTACTGCGACCGCGACTGATCGGCGTAGCCTTCGCCCAGATAGCGCATGACGCCGCCCCAGCTCTCGCGCTCGTTCACGGCCGTCTCGTCGGGCGTGAACTCCATAATCAGCGACTGCAGCGTGTTGGCGACCTGCGAATTGATTTCGCGGTCGGGGAACACTTCGCGCACGGGCACCTGATCGCGGGTATTGGGATTCCACCAGCGCAGCCGTCCGCGGCGAAAATCAATGTCGGGGTCCACCGGCACCGATGAAATGGACCACATCCGCCGCTGCATGCCGAGTGGAGTGGCGCGGCGCGACCCTTCGAAATCGTCAATGTAGGCCAGACCGCCGTAGTCGCCGGTGGCCGGATTCTCGAGGGAATTGGGATTGGGATAGACGCGCGCGATTTCGGCGTCCACGGTAATCTCGGACGCGGCGTTGGTGGTCACCAGCGGCAGCGCGTCCACCAGACGGGACAGGAAATTCGGATGAAACTTCAGGCTCGTGTTCGCGTCGAACATGGTATTGCGAATCGGCTCGTTGCCGATCCGCACGCGGCGGTCGAGGGTCTTCTGGTTCAGATAGAGCCACATGCCGCCGATGTATGAGTCCTGCCACAGGCTGTATTCGGCGCGCGCGCCGAGCAGCGTCGTCTTGTCAAGCTGGAAGACGCGCCCCGATTCGTAGGTGATGTCCAGAGCCGCGCCGGGGGCCTTGGCCGCTTCGTTCAGAATCCGCAGCTGTCCCGAGAGATAGTCAATCGTGTAGTCGGTGCCGCGCTGCAGTTGCTGACCGTTGAGCGTGACCTCCTCCGAGCCTTCGAGCACCAGCGCGCCCAAATCGAAGACCGCGCTCGACCCCTTGAATTCGGTCGAAAATTCCCAGCGCGCGCCCTCCTGCGAATACTGGCTCGGCTTCTTGCTGTAGAGATAGGGAGCGGCGAAGCCGCCCGAGTCCACCTGGGCCTCCAGCGAGTCGAACGACCAGCCGCTGAGCGTGCTGGGCGGATCGTAGTAGCCGATCGGATCGAACGGCTGCAGATCGAGAAAATGGAGTTCGCCGCGCGTCCAGTCAATGATCGCCGGATAGTTGTCGAGCAGGCCGTCGGCGCCGGGCACGCCGCCCTGCGCTTCAAGGTCGAAGCGGAAAAATTCGAGATAGCTGATATTATAGCCGGGCGGGCCGGTCTCGTCGCGCTGTCCGCTGGCCGAGCTGCGGCGGATCGCCAGCTTGAAATTGTTGGGATCGAGATTGGTCGCCTGCAGGCTGTACACGTGGCGAAACATCAGATTCCAGGTCGAGTCCGAGGGTGCGGGATCACGCCCGCGCAACAGGACAAGCCGCCGTTCGCCGCCCAGCGTGGTGTCCTGCACTGACATGGAACCGAACTGGATCGTGTCGCTCGGCATGGCCACCGTGAAGGCCGCCGCCAGCATTTCGCCGGTCGTGAGCGGCCGCCGCAGCCGCACGTAGCCCAGCGTCAGATCCACCTCGTAATCCGTGGTCTTGGCAAGTTGCCGCCACACGCCGCTTTCGTGGTCGGAATCCTGCGGATAGAGCGTGTCAGCCTCGAACAGATCGGGATAGAATTGAATCGCCGCCGCGCGCCCGGCATACTGTCCCTGAGACGGATCGCCCTGCCCCTGAACGCTCACGAACAGCTCGACGTCGCCGATCTGTCCCATCCCGTTGGCCAGATGCTGGCGGTTTTGCAGGCGCTGGTAGCTCGCGCGGAAATTGGGCAGAAGCAGCGTGTTGCCGTCGGCGTCGGTCGCCTGATCCACCGCCGTCAGCCAGAAATAGGTGTTGGCGAGAAATTGCTTCTCGTTGAACGACGCCCGCTGCGAGGTCAGGTTGGGCGACTGGCGGTTTTTCTGGGCGCGCTCGATCGAGGCGATGCCGGTCACGCGCAGCGGCCCGGCCTTCATCTCCGTTTTTAATCCGAACAGGCCGGTATTCTTGCCCGAGTAGGTGGCCAGCTTGGCGCCCGGCAGATTGAGCTGTACGTTGCCCGCTTCCACCTTCTGAATGATTTCGTCTTCGCTGCCGGTATAGGTCAGCTTGAGCGAATTCTCGAAGTCGAACAGCCGCTCGGAATCCTGATCCACCTTCACTTCCACCTTTTCGCCGACCTTGCCGGTGATCGTGAAGCGCTGAATCATGTCAATCTGAAACGCGGTGTTCGTGTTGCGCTGATTGGCCGCCTGCAATTCGTCGAATTTCTGCCGCCGGAGGCTCCCGGTGATGCCGATGTTGCCCTGCACGCGCACGCCGACGTTGTCGCCGCCGAACAGCCGCCGGAAGGTCCGCGACTTGATGCGATAGGGCAGGTCAATCGCCACGCCTTCGCCGGTGCTGCTCCGGCCCTGCGACTTGTAGGAGGCCAGCCGCTTCTTCACCATCTCCTCGCGCAGCTCGTAGTTCAGACGATCCTGCGTGTAGGCGGCGCGCGACTGAATCATCGGCGGCAGCACGTGACTCTCCCCGTGCTTGACCGTGTGGGTGATGGTCGAGTAGCTGCTGTCGTAGAGAATCTGCCCGACGGTCGTATCCACGAATTTCAGGTTGACCACGCCCGAGCGGAACGGCGAAATCCCGCGCGGCGGGCGGCGCAGATAGCGATTGGGGGTCAGGCTGTCGGTGAGCGAACGGTACAGGCCGATGCCGCCGTGGGTGTACAGCGCGGATTCGGGGCGCACTTCGGGGGCCGCTCCTTCCTCGACCAGCCGGAAGTGAACGAGTTTGCGCAGGCGGCCGGGAATCACTTCGATCACGGATTCGCTGGGGCGCGCCTGATAGCCGGGAGTTTCCACGCGAATGGTATAGCGGCCGCCGGGCAAATCCAGCACGGCCGGCGTGACCTCGGGCCGCAGCGAATCGTTCAGGTAAATGTGCGCCGCGCCCGGTGCGCTGGAAATTTCCACGCGGCCCGTGGTCGGCCGCGGGAGCGCGTCCAGCGAAATCGCGGGAGTGTGCCGCGGCCGCGGTGGG
>JAQTRJ010000303.1 GCA_028711875.1 bacterium
GGGTTCCGGTTCGATGAGCGCACCGACCTCCTGTCCTTCGGCGGCCACTCGGCGCGCGGCTTCGGCGGCGGTAAACGGGTCGTGCAGGGAACGATGGCCTTCGGCGGTCAACACAATGCGATCGTGCGCGTCACCGAGAGCGGGCAGCCGATCGAGCAGATCCGTCTCGATTTTCACGGCGAAGAGCGGGAGCGCGGGGCGATCGAAGAGCTGCGGAGTGCAACCGGTGGACTCGAAAAACAGCCGCGCGGGAACCATGACGGCATGCGCGCCGCCGTGAATGGCGGCATAGGCGATATCGAGTAAATCCAAGTCGGGCAGAGCGCGCGAGATGAGCGCCGCCGGTTCGAGATCGAGGCCGATTCGGGGAATCATGACTTTTTTCCGCTGAATTTTTTCTTGAGAGCGGAGGCGACGAAGTCGGGGACGAAGCAGTCTACGCGGCCGCCGAGGCGAGCGACTTCGCGGACGATGGAGCTGTTCAAATAGGCGTAGCGCTCGTGCGGCATGAGAAAGACCGTGGTGATGGTCTCGGCGAGTTTGCGGTTGGTGAGCGCCATCTGAAACTCATAATCGAAATCGGAGACGGCGCGCACGCCGCGAATGATGGCGACCGCGTTGTGCTTGAGCGCGAAATCCACGAGCAAGCCGCCACACTCGGCGACCTCGACGCGGGGAATATCCTGAACGGCTCGGGCGATCTGTTTCCGACGCTCGCTGAGGGTGAACAACGTGTGCTTGTCCGGATTGACGGCGATGGTGACGATGACGCGGTCGAAGAGGTCGGCGGCGCGGCGGATCACGTCCATATGTCCGAAGGTGATCGGATCGAAGGTTCCGGGATAAAGGGCAGTTCGCTTCATGAAATGACCAAAAGAGGTGTTATCGGATCGAATCGTTCCGGACGGGTTACGCGCGGAAGAATCTCCTGTGTAAAAAAAACCGTTTGCGCTGAACCCGGCTCGGCGAGAAGAGGTGAACGTTCCGGCCGGGCGCGGACGCCCGGCTCGGCGAATACGAAGATTTATTCACGACGATGGAAGATTTTTCGTCATAACCACTGACGTGCCGTCGGGATGGCGGATAACTTCCACGCGGTCCATCAACGAGTGAATCAAATGCAGACCGCGGCCATGCTCTTTGAGCAGATTTTCCGGCAACGTGGGATCGGGAATACCGCCCGAGTCGAATCCGCCGCCGTAGTCGCGGACGCTGACGCGGAGCGCGCCGGGGAGTTGTTCCCAGCGAATTTCCACAAACAGGTCGGCCCGCTCGTGATGGGCATGGACCATGGCGTTGGCGGCGGCTTCGCTGACGCAGATTCCCAGATCGGCGCGCGCGCCGACGCTGAAGCCCATCGCCGCGGCCACCCGTTCGATTTCGGCGTCCACGATCTCGAGCTGATCGAGGGTCGAGGGAACGCGCAAGAGATATGAAGACACCGCGTCAGTCATACTTGATAATGGACAACGTCAGATCGTCCTGACTTTGTTCGGACGATTGGAATTGCCGCACCTCGTGCATGATGCCCTGAAGAATCTCGCGCGCCGAACGGGATCGGTTCTTTTCCACGATACCGATCAACCGCTCTACGCTGAATTCGACGGCGCGGGAATCCAGCGCTTCGGTAACGCCGTCGGTGTAAAACAGAATCAGGTCGCCGGGTTCGAGCGCGACCGCCGTCTCCTCGTGGGACACGTTGGAGAACACGCCGAGAATCAGCCCGCCGACGTCGAGCCGTTCGACGCGGCCGTCGCGGCGGAAAAGCAACGGCGGATTGTGTCCGGCATTGGCGTAGCTGAAGATGCCGTTGCGGCGGTCGAGCACTCCATAGACGGCCGTGACGTAGCTGTCGGGCAGACTGGTTTCGAAAAGATAATCGTTGACTTTACCGAGAATGGTGCGGATGGCGAAGTTGTTGCGCGATTCGATGCGCAGACAAGCGCGGAAATTGGCCATGAGCAGCGCGGCTCCGACGCCGTGTCCGGTGGCGTCGCCGATGACCACGCCCATGTCGGTCTCGGTAATGGGAATGAAATCGAAATAATCGCCGCCGACCTCGCTGGACGGAAGGTTCACGCCCGCCAGATCGAAGGGCGGAAACTCGGGCATGGACCGCGGCAGAAACGAGAGTTGAATGCGGCGCGCGAGTTCGATCTCCTCCTGAATGCGGCGGGAATGCTGGCGGAGGCGGTCGGTGCGCGCGCGTTCCACGGCCACGCCGGCGTGACTGGCGAACGCCGTCAGACTCTTCAGGTCGCGATCGGAAAAGGCGTCGGTGTGGTCGGCTTCGAGATTGAGCGCGCCGATTACTTCGCCGCGGACGAGAATGGGAACGGCAAGTTCCGACATCGTGCCGGCGCGGGCCGGAATGTAGCGCGCGTCAACGCGCACGTCGGCGTCGTACACGGACTGGCCGGTTTGGATGACGGTACCCACGATGCCCTGTCCGAGGCGCACGCCTTCCTGGAATTTTTTATAGAGTTTTTCACGCTCGGAGCCTTCGTAGCCGACGAGCATGTCAATCTCGATCTGACCGAGGTCGCGATTATAAACGAAAATACCGGCCGCGGCGAAGTTCACCACGCGGCGCAGCGAGTCGAGAATATTGTGGAGCACGTCTTCGATCGCCGAGGAACTCGAGAGCCTCATGCTGATTTCCACGAGGGTCTCGTTTTCCTGCCGTTCACGCTCGACCTCGCGGAAGAGATCGAGGACGGCTTCAGCGCGCACGGTTTCCCGCCAGAGCGCGAGAAAGGTTTGCGCGAGCTGGGAGTCGGCTTGCCCTGCCTGCAGCGACTGAATCAGCCGTCCTGCGAGTTCGGAGAGCGTGCGGAGCCGGTCGTTCAGTTGTTCGAGATTGGGCACGAAGGTTCCTGTGGCAGGCGGGGGATTGATCGCTTCTTCTATCCGAAATGTTTACGAACGCAGGCGGTATTCCGGCCGGGCGGGGACGCCCGGCTCGGCGATGTTGGGCGCGGCGGCATCGGCACGTTCGTGGCTCTACAGAGAACGCGGCACGGTGCACTGCGCAAAACGGCTCGTGATTCTATTTGAACGACGCGATGGCGGACTCGACGGTGGGATGGGAATCGAACACCGACGTCAGCTTGGTGATTACGAGCAGCGAGGTGATCTTCTCGGTGGCGCGGGCGAGTTTCATTTCGCCGCCGGAGCTTTTCACGGTGGTCAGCGCGGAAATC
>JAQTRJ010000022.1 GCA_028711875.1 bacterium
CTTATTCGCCCTGCTCATGAATGCGTTTCGCCGCGCCGAACATGTCACCTTGGCGCTGGAAGCCCGCGGGTACGATCCCTGCGTTACGCGAACCTATTGGCAAGAGCATCCGCTTCGGCCGATGCACGTCGCATTTACGGCGGGATTCATCATAGTCTGCGCGGTGGCGCCGTGGATTTAGCCGACGAGTCTCGATCTCAATCGCGGCTCGCCATCGGGGTCAAATTCCGGATTGAGCTTGAGTACGACGGCACTCATTTCGCGGGCTGGCAATTTCAGCCGGGTGAACGAACCGTGCAGGACTGCCCGCAACAGGCTGTCGGGCGTCTATTCGGCGAGCCAGCGACGGTGATTGGTTCGGGGCGAACCGACGCGGGAGTGCACGCGCGGGGACAGGTGGCGCACTTTGTCGCTCACGGCCGGCGGACACCACAGGTTGTCTGTCGGGCGCTGAACGCGCTTTTGCCGGACGATGTTCGGGTCATTCGCGCCGAGTACGCCGACTCCGAGTTTCACGCGCGATACAGCGCTCGCTGGCGATACTATCGCTATCGCATCGCGCGGCGGTCCGTGGCGCTTGGCCGCGCCTACACGTGGGAGTGTCCGTTTCATTTCCAGATATCGCCGATGCAGCAGGCGGTGCAATACATTCTCGGCGATCACGTGTTTCGGTCATTTGCCCATGACCGGGAGACGGAGCAGCACTACCTTTCGACGGTCTATCACGCGGAATGGATTGAGCGGGATCCCTTCTGTGAATTCCACATCGCGGCGAATCGTTTTTTGCATGGAATGGTGAGATTTCTGGTTGGCACCTTTGTCGAAATCGGACGCGGAAAACGTGCCGTCGAAGATTTTCCCGCGATATTGTCCGCATGCGATGTGCGTCAAGCGGGTCAGAAGTGTCCTGCCCGCGGATTGACGCTGATGGAAGTCGGGTATTCGGCGTGGTCTTCTGAAGCTATTTCGTCTTCTCAGAGTACACGGAACGACGATGTGGAGATTCGCTAACTTCTTCGCTATCGGCTTGCTGGCCGGAATTCTGGTATTATATCAATACAACCGGAATCGGCGGCTGGAAGAAGAGATCGCGTCGCTGAAACAGACGATCGAGCGGATTGCCCCGACCTCGAATCATGCGTCTGCCACCGGCACGGATCTCTTTTCGGACGGTGTGATACCGGAGGAAGCGACTCCGCGCGTTCAGCTTTCTCAGACGGTGGACGAAAGCCGAAACAACGCCATTACCCGTGCCATCGCGCAAACGGCCGATGCCGTGGTGGGAATCAGCGTGGTGCAGGTTCGGGAAGTGAGAAATCCGTGGTTGCCGTCCGATCCGCTCAGTTGGATGATGTTCGACGAACGGCTGTGGCCGCGGACCTTTAAGCAGCGGGTGGAGAATCTCGGTTCGGGATTTCTTATCAGCAGCGACGGATATATCGTGACCAACGAGCATGTCGTGCGCGACGCGGTGACCATTTTGATTACGACGACCGCGCGGCAGCAGTGTGAAGCGAATGTGGTGGGAACGGATGCGCTGCTCGACATGGCCCTGCTCAAGATTGATTCCGAGAATCTCCCCTATATCCCCTTGGGCAACAGCGATGACTGCATCGTCGGCGAATGGGTCATGGCTATCGGCAATCCCTATGGCTTGTTCAATGTGAACGATCAGCCCTCGGTGACCGTGGGAGTGATTTCGGCACTGGGGCGGGATTTCAAGAGTGGAGGCGACGGCCGAGTTTACAGCGACATGATCCAGACCGATGCCGCGATCAACCGGGGGAATTCGGGCGGTCCTCTGGTGAATTCGGAAGGCGTTGCCATCGGAATGAATACGCTGATTTTTTCGGAATCGGGCGGATCGGTCGGCATTGGTTTCGCCATTCCATCCAATCGCATCTCGGCCACGATTGATGATCTCTTGAAGGGAGGAGTGAATCGGAATTATTGGATCGGGATCCGTGCCCGCGATCTGACGCCGACCCGTGCGCGAATTCACGGCCTGGATAAACCGCGTGGTGCTGAGATCACCAGCGTGGAAGAAGGCAGCCCAGCCGCCGAGGCGGGAATCCGCGTGGAGGACGTGATCGTGCAGATTGCCGAGCGGGGCGTTGCATCGGCTCGCGACGCGCAGGAAATTCTGCGCAGCACAGATCTTCGTGTCGGAAGCACGCTTACGATGAAAATTCTGCGTCGCCGTCAAACCGTAGACGTTATGGTGACATTGGCTCCACTCCCAGCTGAAGACGAGTAGGTGTTCGATGATTGCTCGATATTCTCGCGAACCGATGGCTCGACTATGGTCTGATCAGGCGCGCTTCGATGCCTGGTGGAAGGTCGAGTTGGCTGTGCTGGAAGCTCGCGCGGATCGCGGTGAGATTCCGGCGCAGGTTTGCGATCATATCCGGCGGAGCGCCCAATACTCCGCCGAAGAAATCGCCTCGGTGGAAGTGGAAGTCCAGCATGATGTCATCGCTTTCCTTACGGTAATCGCTCAATATGTCGGCCCGGATTCTCGCTATATCCACATGGGACTGACGTCCTCCGACGTCTTGGACACAGCTTTTGCTCTTCAGATGAAAGAAGCGGCCGCTCTTCTCATGGATGATATGGCGGCGCTCCGTTTGATTCTGGGACGTCGCGCGCGTGAGTTCCGCGCTACTCCCGTCGTGGGACGTACACACGGAGTTCATGCTGAGCCGACGGTATTCGGCCTGAAATTCGCACTCTGGCAGGATGAGTTTACCCGCCATGAGACACGGCTCTGGCAGATGTTGGATCGGGTGCTGGTGGGAAAGCTCTCGGGCGCCGTCGGCAATTACGGGCATACCGATCCCGACCTGGAAGAGACGGTGATGAATCGGCTGGGCCTGGGCGTCGCGCCGATATCCACTCAGGTGATTTCCCGCGAGCGTCATGCCGAATTTTTGAATCTGCTGGCCCTGATCGGTGCAACGATCGAGCGGATTGCGACGGAAATCCGTCACCTGCAGCGTACGGAAATCGGTGAAGCGTTTGAGCCATTCGGTAAAAAGCAAAAAGGCTCTTCGGCGATGCCGCACAAGCGTAATCCCATTCTGAGTGAACGACTCTGCGGGATAGCGAGGCTTTTGCGCGGTTATGCTGTTGCGGGACTCGAAAACGTGGCGCTGTGGCATGAGCGAGATATCTCCCATTCGTCGGCTGAACGCGTGATTTTCCCCGATGCCTGTATCGCTCTCGATTACATGATGCACGTGCTGATTCGGGTACTCGATGGATTGGAAGTTTCTCCCGAGCGCATGAAAAAGAATCTGGACATGACGCGTGGCGTTTTGGCGTCGGAGCAAGTGCTGCTGGCGCTCACCGAAGCCGGGTGGACTCGGGAACGTGCCTACTCGCACGTGCAGGCTGCGGCGCAGCGCACAGTGACCTCCGGTGTGCACTTTTTGGACGAGCTTGCGAACGACCAGGAGATTCTTGACGTGCTGCCGATGGATCGTTTGACGGAGCTTGTCCGGGTCGAACCTCGATACGATATGGCGGAGAAGATTCTGCGACGGATGGGTCTTTGGGAAGCGTGATCGAGTCCGTATACGAAAGGGGCGAACTTGGAAAAACGCGAATTGCTGTTTGAAGGCCGTACGAAACGCCTCTTTGCCACTGACCGCGACAATCTGGCGATCCTGGAATTCAAAGACGATTTTCTCGATTACGGCGGAACCCGGCGCGCGCGCGTTCCGGGAAAAGGAAGCATGAATGCGGCAATTTCCGGCTTCCTTCAGCAGTATCTGGAGAATTATCACGTGCCGACGCACTTCATCGAGCAACTGGCCGACGGCGAAATTCTCGTTCGACGGCTGCGGATGATGCCGATTGAAGTGGTGGTCTACAACGTGGCGACCCCGCCGATGATCGAACGCTTCGGATTGGATGAGGGGCAGCCGCTGGATTTTCCCATTGTCGAGTACTACCTGAAGGACCCCAAGCACGGCAATCCCCAGATCAACGAAACGCACGCGCTGGCGTTAGGCTACGCAAAGATGGATGACATTCGGGCGATTTGTCGGATGGCGTCCAAGTCAAACGCCATTCTTAAATCTCTGTTCGATCGTCGCGGCTTGCTTTTGGCGCAGTTCAGTCTTGAATTCGGTTCGGCGGCCGATCATGTCTGTGTGGGAGATGAAATCACTCCCGATACCTGTCGGATCTGGGATAAACGCAAGAATCGTCATTTAGACCGAGAACGCTTTCTGCAGGATCTCGGGGGCATCGAAAAGGGCTATCGTGAACTGCACGATCGCCTGACTCGAGCGATGTAGTCGGTCCGAGACATTCACATGCGCATTGCAGGGCAAGGACGGCCGCTGATACTGACATCATTTCTTGTCGCGTGTTGCGCTCTGGCGGCGACGCGAAACGGATACTACGCGACGTACTCCCTGTTGATTGGACTGGTGGCACTTGGATTGGGAGTGCTCTTTCTCTGGTTTTTTCGCGATCCCCGGCGCAACCCACCTCATGACGCGGCGATTGCGGTTGCCCCGGCAGATGGACGAATTATCGAGACCGATCGGCTTCCGGACGGTCGCTGGCAGGTGGCGATTTTTCTCTCGTTGTTCGATGTGCACGTCAATCGCGTCCCGGTTTCCGGTCGGATAAAATCTGTGGCACGACGCCGTGGTACCTTCCGACCCGCCAGCTCGGCTCGTGCAGTGAAAGGCAACGCGCGCGTGGAAGTCGTGTGTGAAACCCGATATGGTGACGTGGCGTGGCGGCAGATATCGGGATTAGTGGCGCGCAAAATATCCTGCCGTCTTCAGCCGGGCGACAACGTGAAACGCGGCGAACGTTTCGGATTGATCTATTTCGGATCTCGGATGGATGTGGTTCTGCCGGCAAGCTTTGAATTAATCCTACGAATCGGTGATCGGGTTTCTGCAGGCGAAAGCGTCATTGCCCGATTGCCAATCGAAACGGAAGACTGATGCGGAATTGGCTGGCGAATTTTCTAACTGCAGGCAACGTTCTATGCGGTCTGTGTTCCATCCTGTTGGGCACGAGCGGTCGCCTGGAACTTGCCGCGTGGCTGATTATATTGGCTGCCGTGCTGGATGCATTCGACGGAAAAGCGGCACGATATTTCGGGGGCGGATCGCAATTCGGAATCTACTTCGATTCTTTAGCCGATGTGATCTCGTTCGGTGTTGCACCGGCGGTACTGGCCTATACGGCGGGACTCCACCGCCTCGGCTCGCTGGGATTCGCCCTGGCATTCGTCGTGGTACTGCTGGCGCTGATTCGCCTGGCTCGTTTCACCGCGGCAGCGACTTCGGCCGCCCACGATTTTATTGGACTGAGCTCCCCGCTCCACGGCTGTTTGGTTTCCTCATATGTGATCATGAATCTCTCGCTGTGGGGCGAGATCGTGGATTTGCCGTTATTCGTTTTACTGCTGCTGGTCACCTGTTTTCTGATGGTCAGTCGTCTGCCGATGCCGGGATTGCCCCGCTTCACGCTTCGCGAGCAAGGCTACAATTTACTCAAACTGGTCTTTCTCATGGTGGCTTTTTCGTTTATGGCGGTGAATCCGGCGCAGAATGCATTTCTGGCGTTCGCAGTATTGGTCATTGCGGGTTTTCTCGCCGGAGGCTTGCGGGCCGTTCGCGAGCGCGCGACGCGAACGACAAACCATGAACAGACTCAGGCGGAAGCCCCAACCGTTTATCGAGGAGAATCGTGAAGGCGAAAGTTCTGGTAACCTACAAACCCGGAGTGCTGGATCCGCAAGGGCAAACAATCTGCGAATTCCTGAGAAATCGCGGTGAATCCCGCGTGTGCGACGTAAGAATCGGCAAGCTGGTCGAATTCGAACTGGAAGACATGCCCCGCGAGAAAGCCGAACGGATGCTCGATGACATTGGTCACACGTTGCTGGCCAATCCCGTTATTGAGACTTACGAGGTGGTGCTTCCGTGATTTTTGCCGTCATCACGTTTCCCGGTTCGAACTGCGATCGCGATTGTCATGATGCGATCGGCCGCGTACTCGGATATACTGCGCGGAGCGTATTTCACAAAGAGCGTGCGCTGGGCTCCTGCGACGCCGTGGTGATTCCGGGCGGATTTTCCTATGGGGATTATCTGCGAGCGGGCGCGCTGGCTAAGCTTTCGCCGATCATGGACGATATCTGCCGGTTTGCGGACAGCGGTGGATTGGTCATCGGAATCTGCAACGGATTCCAGATCTTATGCGAGGCGGGACTGCTGCCGGGCGCGCTGATCCGAAACCAGTCCCTTCGATTTATTTCGCGCATGGTAACTCTCACGGTGGAGACGAACCGTTCGGCCTTCACTTCAGCCTATATGACTGGTCAACGGATTCAGATTCCCATCGCGCACGGGGAAGGGTGCTATGTTGCGGAACCGAGCGTGGTGGAGCAACTGGAGCGGGAGGGACGCGTCCTCTTCCGCTATTCAGGAACGATTCGCGGCGACGAGCCCGATGGTAATCCAAATGGAAGCATAAACTCCATCGCTGCAATCGTCAATGCCCGCGGGAATGTATTGGGCATGATGCCACATCCCGAACGAGTGTGCGATCCACTATTGGGAGGCACGGACGGACAGGGAGTATTTCTCTCTATGGTTTCCTATAGGAGTCGTTCGCGACAGGAATCCGCTCCGATGGCACCATCCTCTGCGGATGATTCGTGAGCATTGGTTCCGCAGAACTGCTTCTCGTACTCGTCGTGATCCTGCTGCTGTTCGGCGGAAAGCGGCTTCCCGAGATTGCCAGAAATCTCGGGCAGGGTCTTGCGGGCTTTCGCCGCGCCGTGCAGGATATTCAGCCGGACATCCAGTATCCGGTTGACACGCCTGATTCCGCGCGTCATGCGGACGATGTCAAGTCCGATTCCGAAACAAAACCTTCCCTGGTGGCTCTACCTCAAAATGCTTCCGAGTCCCAAAAATCTCCGGAATCACCCCGATCTCATTCTTGAAGCCGTCGAGCAGGCGTTGGTACGCGCGCGCGATTTAGAATCGCTGCATGCCTTCGTGACCCTGCTGGACGAGCGTGCCCATCGTCAGACGGCGGCTGTTCGGGACGGATTGCGGCGCGGCGAGCCGTTGCCGCTGGCGGGATGGCTGCTGGCGGTCAAAGACAATATTGCCATACAGGACGTGCGGCTTACCTGTGCGTCTAAAATACTGGAGAATTTCACGAGTCGCTTCACAGCGACGGCTGTCGAGCGATTGGAGGCAGCCGGTGCCATTGTGATCGGGAAGACGAATCTCGATGAATTTGCTATGGGATCATCATCCGAGAACACGATTTTCGGTGCTGTCCGCAATCCTGTGGCGCCCGATCGCGTGGCGGGTGGTTCGTCGGGTGGCAGCGCTGTCGCTGTGGCCGCGGACATCGTTCACGGCTCGTTAGGCAGTGACACGGGTGGAAGCGTCAGACTGCCTGCATCGTTTTGCGGAGTCTGCGGGCTGAAGCCGACCTATGGCCGGGTGTCGCGCTATGGGCTGGTCGCCTATGGATCATCACTCGATCAGATTGGTGCCTTTGCGCACACGTCGCAGGGATTGTTCGATTTGCTTCGTGTCATGGCCGGACGGGATGCGCGTGATTCCAGCAGCGCACACGAGCCACCGCCCGATAGCCGCAATCAGTTCTCCGCAATAAAGCACTCGCTTCGAATCGGCATCCCCGAGGAATACTATGCCCATGGGCTATCCGCAGACGTCGAAACAGCTGTTCGAAGCATGATCTCGAAATTGGAGCGCCACGGGCATTCCATCGTGTCCGTTTCTCTGCCGCACACAAAATATGCGATCCCCGTTTACTATATTCTGGCCACCGCGGAAGCGAGCTCACATCTTGCGCGTTTTGACGGGGCACGCTACGGCTTTCGCAGCGAGCAGGCCACCGAACTCACAGATGTCTATGAACTGACGCGCGGTGAAGGTTTCGGACTCGAAGTGCAGCGTCGCATCATGATGGGGACGTTTGTTCTGTCGGCGGGATACTTTGACGCGTACTACCGGAAGGCACAGCAGGTCCGGCGACGTTTACTCGAAGACTTCTCGCGGGCCTTCAGCAAAGTGGATGTCCTTTTAACGCCCACAAGCCCTACGACGACATTTCGTCTTGGCGAGAAACTGGACGATCCACTGACGATGTATCTCTCCGATGTTCTCACCGTTCCCGCGAATCTCGCGGGAATTCCCGCGCTATCGGTTCCAATCGGAAACGACTCGCAGGGTTTGCCGATCGGTTTGCAAATTATAGGGCCGCACTTTGCCGAAACCATGATCCTCCAACTGGGAACGGAAGTGGAGGGCTTGCGCGACGGGGTGTCATCGTGACCTACGAACTCGTAATCGGTCTCGAAATTCACGCCCAACTGCTCACGGATACAAAAGCGTTCTGCCGTTGTCCGAATCGCTACGGCGAGCCTCCGAATACACTGACCTGTCCGACGTGTCTGGGGATGCCGGGTGCGTTGCCGGTGCTGAATCGAAACGTGGTGGAGCAGTCGGCACTGTTGGCGTTGGCCTTGAACGCCACGATTCACCCGCACAGCAAGTTTGACCGAAAGAATTATTTTTATCCCGATCTTCCCAAAGGCTACCAGATTTCGCAGTTCGACGAACCGTTCAGCAGCGGCGGGTGGCAGGACGTCGAAGGGGAATGGGGAATGAAGCGCATCCGCATCACGCGCGCGCATATCGAGGAAGATGCCGGAAAATCGCTTCATCAGGACGATGGTTCGACGGTGGTAGACATGAATCGCTGCGGCGTGCCGCTGGTAGAAATCGTGACCGAACCGGATTTTCGTTCCGAGTCGGAAGCGGCGGCTTTTATCACGGCGGTTCGCGAACTGCTGCGCTACATTCGCGTCTGCGACGGCAATATGGAGCGGGGTTCGTTGCGCTGCGATGTGAATATCTCCGTTCGTCCGCTGGGACAGACGGCGCTAAACGAACGCACGGAGATCAAGAATCTTAATTCCATTCGTGCCGTCGAGCGTGGAATTTTGTGCGAGCGGGAGCGACAAATTCGCATCTACGAATCGGGTGGACAGGTCATCCGCGAAACGTTGCTCTGGGACGAAGCGACAGAAGAGATCCGTCCTATGCGGCGCAAAGAAGGCGCGGACGATTATCGCTATTTTCCCGAACCCGATCTGGTCGAATTGACCGTGAGCCCGGAGGAGATTGAACGTTATCGAGACGGACTTCCCGAGTTGCCGAATGTTCGACGGAAACGTTATCGCGAACAACTCCATTTGCACGAAGAAGCGGTGGCGGTCTTATCGGGAGATCGAGAACAAGGAGATTACTTCGAAGCACTCCTGCGATTGGGAGTGGATGCTCGAACGGCGGCGGGATGGATGCAGGGCGAGGTTCGCCGGGCGCTGACGTCGGAAAATAGAGACATGGCGGATTTTCCTCTCGCTCCGAGTGCATTGGCCGAGTTGATCCAAGCGGTAGAGCGGAGCACGATTTCGATCTCAGTCGCCAAGGACGTGTTTCGAAAAATGCTGACGGACGGGCGGTCTGCGCGCGCCATTATCGAAGCGGAGAATCTGTCGCAGGTGAGTGATGAGAGTGAGCTGCGGCTCATCGTGGAACGCGTGCTGGCCGAGAATCCGGACGAACTGGCGAAGTACAAATCGGGCAAACGGAACCTGATGAGCTTTTTCATGGGACAGGCGATGAAGGCCACTCGGGGCCGAGCGAACCCAAACCGACTGGCTGAATTGCTCCAGGAATTGCTGGATACTCCGTAAGAAACGACCCAAAGAACAATCAACAGATGCAACTTCTTTCTCTTTCCATAAACGGCTTTAAATCCTTCGCGAAGTCCACAGAGCTGACGTTCGCTCCCGGCGTTACCGCCGTTGTCGGACCGAATGGCTGTGGCAAGTCCAACATCGTAGATTCGTTGCGTTGGGTGTTGGGTGAACAGCGTTCCTCCGTCCTGCGCGGCGACCGTATGGAAAACGTGATTTTTAACGGCACAGCGATCCGCAAGCCTGCCGGTGCCGCCGAAGTGCGCATCAGGCTTGACAACAGCAAGGGTTTGCTCGATACGTCCTTCACCGAAGTCGAGATCGCCCGCCGGCTGTTTCGGGACGGAACCAGCGAATACCTCTTGAACGGCAATCAATATCGCCTGCGCGATATTACGGATTTACTCCATGACAGCGGGATGGGGCCGAATCTTTACACCATTCTCGAACTCAAGATGGTGGAAGATATTCTGCGTGAGGAGGGCGAAGGACGGCGCGTTCTATTCGAAGAGGCGGCCGGTGTCGCCAAGTACAAGATACGGCGTCGGCAGGCACTGCTGAAGCTGAAACAAACCGACGATGATCTCGCCCGGCTGGCGGATATTTTAGCCGAAGTCGAGCGACAGGTGGCGTCGTTGAAGCGTCAGGCAATGCGCGCGCGCCGCTATGGCGAGCTGTCGGCGCAGCTTCGGCAGGCGGAGACGGCTCTGATTCTCCGGCACTATCAACGGCTGCTCGCGGAACTTGCACCGATGGAAGAAGCGCTTTCCAAGTCGTCGCTGGCCACGGACACAGTTCAAAGCACCATTCGGCTTGAAGAAGCAAAAATTCTCGAGTATCGCCGCGAAGAGACAGACGTTGAACGCAATGCTTCCGAGCAGCGCCGCCTGCTGTCCGAGATCGTCGCCGAAATATCGAGTCTCGAAGCGGAGGAAGCGGGATTGCGAGCGCGCGAGCAGGCCGGACGACAAACCATCGAGCGCGTGCGCCGCGAACGCCAGCTATTCTCAGACAAGAGAAGTCTTCTCGATGCGAGGCTGACTGACGGGGAGGATTCCGCGATTTCGATCCGCAATGAACTCGAGTCTGCCGAACAGCTTGTCAAGGAGGCGGAGTCGCGTTTGGAGGAATGCGGTTTTCGGCATGCTCAAGCGGCCGCAAAAACCAGCGAAAGCTCCGCTCAGCGGGAACTCATTCGGGGACGCCTGGCAGAGGCGCGCGGTTTGATCGGAGATTTCCGGGTGCAGCGCGCCGGTTGGACGAGCCGGAAGGAGCTGCTGGCTGGAGAGCTGGAGTCCAGTCGCACGGAACAGGATACGCTGTCTTCCGAACTCGAAGTCGCTGCCCAGCAAACGGAGGGACTCAACGTTCAGTTGCGGGCACTTGAGATTGAATCCGCTCAGACAGCGGAGAATCGCAAACACGTGGAAGCGGAACTGAATCGTCTGAGTGAGGCGCAGCGGAATATCCTGGCGCTGACCGAAGCTAATCGGGCGCGGCTTCGCCTACTGGCCACGTTGGAAGAAAAGGGGCCGCGTTCCCACCGAGCGCTGCAAACCCTTCGCTCGCGTCCGGGCGATGGCACATGGGAGCTTCTGGGAGATACCGTCGAGGTCGAAGACAGATATCGGCGCGCCTTGCAGACAGTTCTGGGATCGGCGGTGTATTACTTCCTGGTGGACTCGACGCAATCGGCACTGTCGGCGATTGATATGCTTCGGCGTGAAAGCGCTGGGCAGACCACATTTCTTGCAACTCGAGAGTTTGCGGTATCATCGCCGCCGCATCTGGATGCGCCGGCCGGGACGTTGGGAACCGCGCGGTCTTTGGTCAAAGGGAACGCGTTTAATCCGATCATCGAGCATTTTCTGTCGCGCGTGGTCGTTGTCGAGGATTGGCAATCGCTGCTGAATCATATGGAATGGGCTCAAGGGAATCAGTGTACGCTGGTAACGCTGGATGGACAGTGGTTTGATGGCATGGGCCTGATTAAAGCTGGTTCGGAAGAAACGGATATTCCGCTGGACTTGGGCTTGCGCAAACAGATGGAAGAGCTCGAGCAAGCGATAGCGGATGGGGAGCGTGAAGCGAAGACACAGGAAATCGAGATGATCGCGCAGCGTGCTCTGATCGAAGAGATCCGGGGCGTCATGGATCGGTTGTCGAGTCAAACGGCGATCATCGCGGGGCAGCTCGCCGAAATCAGAGACCGCCGAATGCAGTGCGAGACGCGTTTGGCGACTCTGAACGAGCGTCGCGATTTCGTGTCCGAACAGCTCATCAATCTCGATGGCTCAATCGAGGACTGCGAGCGACGAATCGGCGAGGCGGAAACTGCGGCGCGCGATGCCGAGAGTGACCTGACGCAGGCCGAGGAAACCTATCGGCATCATGCGGAAGCGTTGACCGCTGCGCAATCCGAGATTGCGCGCTGTCGCGAGGATTTACATCGCTGCGAACGCGACCGCGATGCCGCGCAGCATCGCTTGGATTTCGCTATTTCCGAGGCGAATCGTCTGCGGCAGACTATTATGGAGATCGAGGAGAGTCTGAAATCAGCGGAAGCCTCCGCCGAACAAGCGGCCAATGATCTGATCGGGATTGAGAATCGCCTGAGGGAAATTGATGGTTTGTCGGTGCAGAAATACCGGATGCGCGATGAACAAGCCGCCGCCGCGGATCAAGTCGCTGTGCGTTTGGATGAAATCCGACATCAGATTGCGGCGGAAGAGCAGCGGTTACGCGACCTTCGCGAAAGTCATTCGGATGAATTGGCTGGTGGTCGGCGCATCGAAACGGAAGTGGCTCGTTTGCGCGGCGAGGTCGATGCCGTCGCCGCCAGTGCGCGACTGCAATGGAATCTGGAGTTGAAAGGCGAGGACTTTAAAACCCTGCATTCGGATCTGCTTCAGCTGGAAACGTCGCCCGAAGCCGTGCAGGACATGAAGCAGAAGATCGAGAGATTGGGCCCTATCAACTCGTTGGCCATGGAGGAGTATACCAACGAGAATGCTCGCTTGGAAGCGATGATTGCGCAACGGGAAGACTTGCTGAAAGCCAAGCGCACGCTGGAAGATACCATCGGTCATATCAACGAAACAGCGCAAGCGCGGTTTCTTCACACGTTTGAAACGGTCCGCAGTCATTTTCAG